>JBEIQV010000396.1:0-2355 GCA_040376335.1 Verrucomicrobiia bacterium
AAGCCTCGCATCGCTCAATTCCGTTCTTAATGCCGCATCGTTCACGGAAACGCGCAGCTTCCGTGTGCGTTCGGGCGATGTGCTTTTCAACGGCACCGCAGCGGCTCATCGCTTCAGCGTTTCAGCAGACACAGGCTCCATCACAGTGACGGGCAATATGGATGCGTCGGGCGAACGCGGCGGCGTCATCAATTTGATCGCTGGCGGAAGCGTCACACTCTCGCCGACTGCGAAGCTTTCGGTCGCAGCTCAGAATTTTGACAACGCAGGCAAGGGCGGCGCGGTTTCGCTCGAAGCAGGCTCGCAAATCAACGGAGTCATCAACACGGCGGCCATCCTCGATATCCAGTCCGGCTCCACGATTGACCTCAGCGTAGTAAAAACGGCAGGCCTCGGTCAGTCCTCCGGCACATTGCATCTGCGCGCACCGCAGAATACAGCAGGCACCAATCTCGCCGTTGCTTCCATCGAAGGAACCATCACCGGAGCGTCGAGCATCGTGGTTGAGGGTTACAAAGTATTTGATCTCACCGCGAGTGGCGGTGCGCTTTCGGCCACAGTGCAGGGCAATGTCCGGTCGAGCGGGATCACTTTTGGAAACAACACGAATACGATTGCGGGACAGCTTCTCGCGAACAACGCGGGCCTATCGTCTGTGCTCCACATCAGGCCCGGCGCGGAAATTATCAATCGCACTGGCAACCTCACGTTGAGCGCCGATTGGGATCTGGCAAACTCCACACTTGGTGCGTTCCGTTTCGGCCCGACGAGCAGCGAGCCCGGCATCCTGACTTTGCGTGCTGCTGGAAACCTCGTTTTCAACGGGGCGCTCAGCGATGGGTTCGGCCCAGCGCCTGCAAATCCAAACGTGCCCGGCACCAACCCGCTCTGGCAGGCTCCGCTGCTCGCGGCAGGCAGTCAGTCGTGGTCCTATCGCCTCGCGGCAGGTGCTGATTTTGCGGCGGCGGATTTCCGTCAAGTCGTGCCGCTGGCGAGTCTCGGAACAAGCTCCGGGTCGTTGCTGCTCGGCGTGAATGGCGGCGCAAACATTTCGTTCACGCCGGGAGTGAATGCGACAGCCGACAAGGTGATCGCCGGACGCTATCAGGTCATCCGCACAGGCACTGGAAGCATAGACATCGCCGCAGGGCGCGATGTGCAATTGCTCAACGTATTCGCGAGCATCTACACGGCGGGCACCCAAGTCGCCGATCCAACTTTAGGCGGAACCTTCGACACGCCGAATCCAAGATGGCTCGGTTCGCCAGTCGGCGCGCTGGGAGCCATTCAGGATCGCACTCCCTACGCCGTGCAATACACGCTCGGCGGCGGCAACGTGACGATAGCCGCGCAGGGCGACATCGCGCATTACACGCGCAACACCGCCGGCGCGATAGTGGCCGACTCGCAACGTCAGTTGCCTTCGACGTGGCTTTACCGTCGCGGCTACGTAGATCCTGTGACTGGCGAATTTGGAACGTCAAATTTCGGCGAATCCGCCTCGACGACTTGGTGGGTGAACTTCAGCAATTTCTTCCAAGGCGTGGGTGCACTCGGCGGCGGAAATGTGACGATGGTCGCCGGGCACGATGTCAGCAACGTGGACGCAGTGGTGCCTACCAATGCTCGGATGCCGAAAGGCGCGCCGAACGCAGCGGGGCTTGTCGAACTGGGCGGCGGCGATCTGATCGTGAGAGCCGGAAACGACATCAGTGGCGGTGTGTATTACGTCGAGCGCGGCACCGGCACGCTCGACGCGGGATTCAGCATCCACACCAACTCTGCGCGTTCGCCCTCGCTGACGAACATCACCAACGAAGCGCCCTACGCCCCGGAGACGTGGCTGCCGACGACACTGTTCGCAGGCAAGAGCAGTTTCGATGTCGCAGCGCGCGGCGACCTGCTCCTTGGTCCTGTCGCGAATACGTTCCTGCTCCCGCAGGGCTACAGCAACACCTATTGGTATAAGACGTATTTTTTCACCTTCTCGGCGGACAGCGCACTCAGCGTCTCATCGCTCACTGGCGACGTAACTTTCCGCACCAGCGCGACGATGCCGAACACGGGCACCTCGGTCACTGGCTCGACACCGATTCTGAATGCGTGGCTTCAAAACGTGCTGCTGCTCTCGCAGGCGGGAACGCCCACAGGAACGCCGACTGCGGCCTTCTATCAGCCGTGGCTGCGGACGGTCGAAGACAAGATGTCTCCGTTTGCCGGAGTTTCCTCGCTCATGCCCGCATCGCTGCGAACCACTGCGTTCTCCGGCGATATCAATCTCGTCGGCGACATCACGCTTACCGCTTCACCAAAAGGCACGCTGGATCTCGCAGCGACAGGCTCCATCAACGGCCT
>JBEIQV010000214.1:0-5836 GCA_040376335.1 Verrucomicrobiia bacterium
AAACAACCACTTGCCGAAAACGGCGCGTGGTGGAGTATTTCTCCACCACGCGCTTTCGGTTACAAAAACCTGATACGGCGGTAACTCAATTGGTAGAGTAGCGGTCTCCAAAACCGCCTGTTGGGGGTTCAAGTCCCTCCCGCCGTGCCAACCAAAATTTTTAGCCCATGTTTGCAAAAATCGCCACCTTCACCCGCGAAGTAAAAACCGAGTTGCAGAAAGCAACATGGCCGTGGGACCCGAAGGAAAAAGCCTTCGGCGCGAAGTATAAGGAGCTCATTGACTCCACGGTCGTCGTGATTATCGCCATGATCCTCCTGTCTGCCTTCGTTGCCATCGCCGACTTTGCATTGCTGGGCATCAACAAACTCCTTTTTTCCTAATCCATGACTGAAGAGCAAAAACGCAAACAGTGGTTCGTTGTCCACGTAATGTCGGGACAGGAAAACAAAGTCCACGACAGCCTCGTCAAACGCATCAAGACCGAGGAACTCAGCGACTACATCTACGAAATCGTCCTTCCCACCGAGCGCGTGAGCGAAGTGAAACGCGGCAAGAAAACTGAGACCACCCGCAAATTTTTCCCAGGCTACATCATCGTCAATATGTGGCTGATTGATGAAAACAAGCAGCTCGTGGACAAGACTTGGTATTTCATCAAGGACACTCCCGGCGTGCTCGGATTCGCGGGCACCAAGGACAAGCCGATGCCCATGCTCCAAAAGGAAGTGGACGAGATGCTCGCCCAAGTCCGTGCGAGCGACGAAAAGGCGCGTCCAAAAATCGAATTCACCGTAGGCGAAATCATCAAGGTTTCCGACGGTCCATTTCAAAGCCAGACCGGTGTCGTGCAGGAAATCGATCCCGAGCGCGGCAAGCTCATCGTCATCGTCAGCATCTTTGGTCGCGAGACCCCCGTGGACCTCGAATACTGGCAGGTCGAACGCAACGTCTAACACTTTACGCACTAACTCAACCCAGGGCGTGAAGCCTCTCACGCCCAACAAAACAAACTCATCATGGCAAAAGAAATCGTAGGACAAATCAAACTCCAAATCCCCGCCGGCGCAGCGAACCCCGCTCCGCCAGTCGGCCCCGCACTCGGTCAGCAAGGCGTGAACATCATGGCCTTCTGTAAAGAATTCAACGCACGGACTGCCAAGCAGTCTGGCGACATTCTGCCGGTCGTCATCACCGTCTATAAAGACAAGAGCTTTACGTTCATCACCAAGCAGCCACCGTCGAGTTCGCTCATCAAAAAAGCGCTCAAGCTCGCCAGCGGCAGCAAGGAGCCGAATAAGGTGAAAGTCGGCAAGCTGTCCAAGAAGCAGCTCCTCGACATCGCCAAGCAAAAGATGCCCGACCTCAATGCTCGCGACGAAGCCGCAGCGATGAAAATCATCGCCGGCACCGCCCGCCAAATGGGCGTCGAAGTCGAAGCGTAACCAACGCGGAGCACCAAATATTTGAAGCCCGGACGAGGGAAACCTCATCCGGGCTTCTTCATTTTTTGCGTCGAAGTGAGGTCGCGCTTGCGTGGAAGCGAGTGAAATGCTGTCCTTCGCGCCCTTTTAAAACCTATGAAAACACCTATTCGCGTCGCAGTCACCGGAGCCGCAGGTCAAATCGGCTACTCACTTCTTTTTCGCATCGCATCGGGCGCGATGTTTGGGCCGGAGCAGCCGGTCATTTTGCACCTGATCGAAATCGAGCCTGCTCTGCCAGCACTCGGTGGCGTGGTGATGGAATTGGATGATTGCGCATTCCCATTGCTCAAGGGTGTTGTGCCAACGGCGAGTTTAGATGAGGGATTTTCGGGCGTGAATTGGGCGCTGCTCGTGGGCAGCGTGCCGCGCAAGGCCGGTATGGAGCGCAAGGATTTACTCGGCATCAACGGAAAGATTTTCATCGGCCAGGGCAAGGCGATTGAAAAGAACGCAGCAGGCGATGCACGCGTGCTCGTCGTGGGAAATCCTTGCAACACGAACTGCTTGATCGCGATGAGCAATGCGCGCGGAATTCCTAGCGACCGTTGGTTTGCAATGACGCGTCTCGACGAAAATCGTGCGAAATCGCAGCTCGCGAAAAAGGCCGGAGTGGAGGTGACGGCGGTGAGTAATCTTGCGATCTGGGGCAATCACAGCGCGACGATGTATCCCGATTTTGCGAACGCAAAAATCAATGGCAAACCGGCGACAGAAGTGATCACGGACACGGCTTGGCTGCAGGGCGAATTTCTCGTTACTGTGCAGCAGCGCGGTGCCGCAATCATCAAGGCCCGCGGCCTGAGCAGTGCAGCAAGCGCAGCGAATGCAGTAGTGGACACGGTGCGCTCATTGACGACGCCGACGCCTGCTGGCGACTGGAACAGCGTGGCCGTTTGCTCGCCCGGCGATTACGGATGCGAGAAAGGTCTGATGACCTCTTTCCCAATCCGCACCGCAGGGCAGGGGAAATGGGAAATCGTGCAGGACGTGCCGCTCAGCGAATTTAGCCGCGCAAAAATTGACGCGACTCTGAGTGAGTTGAAGGAAGAGCGCGCAATGGTGAGTGAGTTGCTCCCGTAATCGGAGCGATTCATTTTCAACACTACGAGCCAGAGAATCCTGGGGATTTTGCTCTTTGGAATTTGGAAGACAGGAAGCACGCACTTTAGCTTCGTGATTTTCCGCCTTCCAAATTCACCTCGATTACCTCCGTGTTCTCCGTGCCCTCTGTAGTTAAAATCAGCTAGCTGATCCGGCTAGCTGTGGATGCACAGGATTGCGCTGCGAGCCAAATCTCACTTTGTGTTCTTCGTGGTTTCCTGTCCCCTTTAGCGACTTCGTTCCCGTTACCTCTATCAATTGATTGCGTAGCAGTCGCGTGAGGCACCCCAACATCTTGCGTTTTTAGCGTAAAATACCCTAAACAGGAGTTGCTTGATTACATCCTACCGATACAATCGGGCCCGCTCAATTTACCCACCAAATTATGTCCGAAGAAACGTCCGAAAACACTAACAAGAAAGTCGAGAAACAATACAACGCGGACGACCTCCGCACGATGAAAGGACTCGAGGCTGTTCGTGAAAAACCGGGCATGTATATCGGCGGCACTGATGAGCGTGCGTTGCACCATTGCATCAACGAAGTGCTCGATAATTCTGTGGACGAATTTCTCGCGGGGCATTGCTCGCACATTGATGTGGCCATCCATAGCGACGGTTCGATTTCGATCAAAGACAACGGACGCGGAATCCCAGTGGACATCAATAAGGACTCGGGACTGCCGGGCGTCGAGGTAGCGCTCACCGTGCTGCACACGGGCGGAAAATACGGGCAGGGGAACTACGAATATTCAGGTGGCACACACGGCGTCGGCGCGAAGTGCGTGAACGCTGTGAGCGAGTGGTTCAAGGTGGAGGTGCTGCGCGATGGAAAGATTCACGCGATTGCATTCGAGCGCGGAAAGACCACTTCAAAACTGAAAGTGATCGGTGATCTAAAAAACAAAAACACGACCGGAACACACATCACGTTCAAGCCCGACCCGCAAATATTTCAGGAGACGACCGAATATAAAACCGAACGCATCCGCCATCGTTTACACGAACTGGCCTACATCAACGCGCCGCTGATTTTTAATTTCACGGACGAGCGACTGGAGGGGATGAAGCCTGAGATGATTCAGCACAAGCGCGGCATCGAGGAGTTCGTGGAATCGCTCGCGGAGAACAAGGACAAGGTGCATCCCAAGCCCATCGTGATCAAAGGCGGGAAGGACAAAATCATGGCCGAGGTCGTGCTGCAATATGTGGACACCTACAACGACCAGTTGCTGTGCTTCACCAACGCAATCCCGAACGCCGACGGCGGCACGCATAGCAGCGGCTTCCGCGGCTCGCTCACTCGTGCGGTGAACCAATACGCGAAGAGCAACAATTTGCTGAAGGACAAGGACCCCGCGATTTCGGGGCCGGACGTGCTGGAAGGAATTGCAGCGGTCGTTTCGATCAAACATCCCGATCCGAAATTCGAGAGCCAGACGAAGGTAAAACTCATCTCGCCCGAGGTGGAAAGCATCGTCGGCTCCATCACTTACGAAGGTCTGATGCTGCACTTCGATCAAAATCCGAACGTCGCCAAGCGCGTGCTCGACAAGTGCCTCATGGCCGCCCGTGCTCGCGAAGCCGCACGCAAAGCCCGCGAGACCGTTCGCAAATCCGCGCTCACCGGCGGTGGACTTCCCGGCAAGCTCGCCGATTGCAGCGAGCGCGATCCTGAGTTGACGGAACTGTATGTCGTCGAGGGCGACTCCGCAGGCGGCAGCGCCAAGCAAGGCCGCGACCGTCGCTATCAGGCGATCCTCCCCATCAAGGGCAAGATCATCAACGTCGAGAAAGCGCGCCTCGACAAGGTGCTGCAAAATACCGAAATCCAGACGCTCATCACCGCCATCGGCACGGGTATTGGGGGCGGCGACATGGAAGGCTCTTTCAAGATGGAGAAGCTCCGCTATGGACGCATCATCATCATGACCGATGCCGACGTGGACGGTTCGCACATCCGCACGCTGTTGCTCACATTTTTCTACCGTCAAATGACGGAACTTGTGCGCGCAGGGAAAATCTACATCGCCTGCCCGCCGCTCTACAAAATCACTCGCAAAAAGCGCGAGCAATACGTGGACGATGATGCGGCGCTGAACAAAATGCTGATTCAACTCGGCGCAGAAGAATTGAAATTGAAAAACCTCGCCGACGGAAAAGAAGTTCCTGCTGCTGCGCTGAAAGAGTTGCTCACCTTGCTAGATCGCCTCTCGCGTTTCAGCGATGCGATGCGACGCCACGGCGGCGACTTCGAGAACTACCTGCTCAGTCGTGGTGCCAGCGGCAAGCTGCCCGAGTATCTCGTCCGCATCCGCGAAGGGAACGAAGACCATGTCCAGTATTTCCCGAATCAAGACAGCCTCCGTGCCTTCCACGAGAGCAACCCGGATCTCGAACTCTTCGAGCCCGAGTCCGAGCCAGTGCTCGAAATTACAAACCCCGATGGAACTCCCGTCGCACCCGCACCCGTTGAGACGAAAAAGAAAAAGGAAGAAGGCCCGCGTCGTCGCGCCCGTCTCGTCGAACTCTACGAAACGCCCGCCATCGAAAAACTCATCACTGAACTTGCGAAGAAGGGTTTGAAAATCGAGCACTACAGCAACAGCGACAATCCCATCTTTGAACTCATCGAAGGAGAGGGGGAGAAAGCCGTGAAGCATCCGCTATTTGCCATCCCGGACATCCTCAACAAAGTTCTCGATGTCGGCAAAAAAGGTCTCTCGATATCGCGCTTCAAAGGTCTGGGCGAAATGAATGCGAAGGAACTTTTTGAAACCACGATGAACCCCGAGAAGCGCCGCATGATGAAAGTGGACCTCAACGAAGACAACGCCGTCGAAGCCGACCGAATGTTCACCATCCTAATGGGCGATATCGTCGAGCCCCGCCGCCAATTCATCGAAGACAACGCGCTCAACGCGCGGCTCGACGTTTAATCCAACCAACACTCCTAACCTTTCCCGATCCCGCTACAGCCGATGTATCACCAAAACGAAAAAGTCCTGCCAATCAATGTCGCCGAGGAGATGTCGAAGTCGTTCCTCGACTACTCGATGTCGGTGATCATCTCGCGTGCTCTCCCTGACGCACGCGACGGACTGAAGCCCTCGCAGCGCCGCATTTTGTACGCGATGGACGGGTTGGGAGTTCAGCCCAACCGCAAGCCGGTGAAGTGTGCGAAGATCGTCGGTG
This sequence comes from Verrucomicrobiia bacterium, assembly GCA_040376335.1. Lineage (GTDB taxonomy): Bacteria > Verrucomicrobiota > Verrucomicrobiia > Chthoniobacterales > Chthoniobacteraceae > SXWH01. Next base: position 5,783 of record JBEIQV010000214.1, read on the forward strand.
AGACGATGGGTAATTTCCATCCTCACGGTGATATGGCGATCTATCCGACTTTGG
>JBEIQV010000018.1:0-22130 GCA_040376335.1 Verrucomicrobiia bacterium
AAGTGCAACGTCGGGATTAATCCGGAAACAGGGCGCATCCAGATGGAGATCAAAGGACTCGCCGAGCCCAAGACTGACGAGGCGACCCGCATCTGCCGAGAGGATCTAAACGAACTGATCACCGCCTTTGTGCAGGACAAGCAGACCATCGAGCGGGGCATGTTTGACAAGGAACTGGTGCCCGAGGAACTGACGCAGGCACGCATGGGGAAGATCGTGAAGGAGACTTACCCGCACCTTGCCGAAGAGGATCAGGAGGCGGTGCGACAGCATGCGATTGCCGCGCTGAATGTGGTGCAGGAGGCGAAGAGACAACTGACCGGCGGCGATGGCGAGCCCTCCAAGAACACGGCGCTGATCCAAGGAGTGCGGAAGTTCGCCCTGAGCGTAACAGAACTCGATATTGATCTGATCGACCGGATCAACCCGTTCGGAGAAGCTTACGCTATTCTGGCAAAATCCATGGGCGAGGAGCGGCTGAGGCAGGTCGCCGAAGTCATCGCCGCGAGACGCGTCAACCTGACCATCGAAGAGGCTCGTGAACTGGCGAAACGGGCGTTGCGCTTCAAGCAGGAGAAGGGCCGGTTGCCTTCACTGACGGCAATGGACCCGTGGGAAAAGCGAATGGCAGAGGGCATTGCTTTTTTGGCGAGAAAGGCGAAGGAGGGGCAGAATGGCTAAAGAGATTACAGACGATGATCTAAGCCTGCTCGACGAACTAGGCGTGGAGGCGGAAGCCGCGCCAACGGGCGGTCGATCTGCGAGGGATCAGCGGATCATCGCAGGCTTTGAAGAGATCGAGCGATTCGCTCGGGAGCATGGCCGCTTGCCCGAGCACGGGGAAAGCCGGGACACTTTCGAGCGCCTTTATGCCGTGCGGCTGGATCGCATCCGTGCCTCTGCCGAGTGCCGTGAGGTGCTCAAGGGTCTGGATGGGAGCGGGCTTCTCGACCGTGAAAACGAAGTAGAATCTTGCCGTGTGCAGGAGGAGCCCAGCGACGAGGAACTGCTGGCCTCATTAGGCGTCGAAGCGACACAGGCTGAAGATGTCACCAAGCTTGTCCACGTGCGCTCCCGCGAGGAGATCAAGGCTGCGGAGGAAATTGCCCAACGAAACCAGTGCCATGATTTCGTCGAATTCCGGCCGGTCTTTGAAAAGCTCCAACGTGACTTGCAGACAGGCGAACGGTGGACTCTGAAATATAAAGACAATGCGGATGTGAAGAAGGGCGATCTGTTCATCCTTGATGGCCAAAAAATTATAGTGGCTGACGTGGGTGATTCTTTCGTCAACGACTATGGGCGCCCAGACCGTAGATTGCGGGTGGTCTATGACAACGGCACCGAGAGCGATTTACTCGTCCGGTCGTTGCAGCGCGCCTTGAACAAGGACAAGGCGAGTCGCCGCATCAGCGATCCGAGTCTCGGCCCGCTTTTCTCCGATGAAGAAGAGGAAGACGATCTCCCGACCGGCTATATTTACGTGCTTCGCAGCAAGTCAGAGCATCCGTTCGTCGCACAGAATCGGACTATCCTGCACAAAATCGGAGTGACCGGGGGCGAAGTAAAAGCAAGGATCGCGAACGCGAAGAAAGATCCAACCTATCTGCTGGCGGACGTGGAAATCGTCGCGACCTTCAAGCTTTCAAATATCAACCGGAAGCGACTCGAAGCACTCCTGCATAAATTTTTTGCACCAGCTCGGTTGGATTTTGAATTGAAAGATCGATTCGGTTTTCAGGTGGAGCCGAGGGAATGGTTCCTAGTCCCATTCACTGTGATCGAGGACGCCATTCAAAAGTTGATGGAAGGCACAATCTCCGATTTTCGATATGAGCCGAAAACGGCGAAGATCATAAACTCAAGCGAAAGCCATGAATGAGGAGATTGCGCTGAAATTTTTCTTTTCCTGCGCGTGGGACGGGAAATTGCGGATCGCGGATTAAAGTGCAGGGCGCGCTTTGTGCCAGTCGGTGGACTGCTCGTAGGCGTGGGCGATTTGGAGGAGGCGCGCTTCTTTCCACGGCTGGCCGATGAGTTGCAGGCCGATGGGAAGTTGTTTGCCGCTTTCGTTTGCGAAGCCGCAGGGGAGGCTGAGGCCGCAGGTGCCTGCGAGGTTGCACGCGATGGTGAAGATGTCGGCGAGATACATTTTCAATGGATCGTCGGTGCGGTCGCCGGCGAGGAAGGCGGGCTCTGGTGTGGTGGGGCAGATGATGGCGTCCACTTTCTCGAATGCCTTTGTGAAGTCGTCGCGGATGAGGGTGCGGACTTTTTGCGCGCGCAGGTAATAGGCGTCGTAGTAGCCGCTGGAGAGGACGTAGGTGCCGAGGATGATGCGGCGCTTTACTTCGGGGCCGAAGCCCTCGGCGCGCGAGCGGCCATACATTTCGAGGAGGTTGTCGGTCGCGGCGCGGTGGCCGTAGCGGACGCCGTCGAAGCGCGCGAGATTTGCGGAGGCTTCGGCGGTGGCGATGACGTAATAGACGCTGACGGCGTGTTCGGTGTGCGGCAGGGAGACTTCGACGATTTCCGCGCCGAGGCTTTCGTATTTTGCGATGGCGGCGCGGATGGATGCGTCCACCTGCGGGTCAATGCCGCTGATGAAATACTCCTTCGGCATCCCGAGTTTCACGCCTTTGAGGTCGCGGCCAAGAAGCGCTGTCGCGTTGTCGGTGGGAACGTCGAGGCTGGTGGAATCCTGAGGGTCGCGTCCGGCGATGGCATTGAGGAGCAGGCCGGCGTCGCGCACGGTTTTTGTGAAAGGGCCGATCTGATCGAGCGATGAGGCGAAAGCGACGAGGCCGTAGCGGGAGACGCGTCCGTAGGTGGGCTTGAGGCCGACGATGCCGCAGAGTGCGGCGGGCTGGCGGATGCTGCCGCCGGTGTCGGAGCCGAGGGAGGCGTAGGCTTCATCGGCAGCGACGACTGCTGCCGAACCGCCGGAGGAACCGCCGGGGACGCGGGCGAGATCCCACGGATTGCACGAGCGGCCAAACGCGGAGTTTTCCGTGGAACTGCCCATTGCAAATTCATCCATGTTGCATCGCCCGAATGGAATCGCGCCCGCTGCGCGCAGGCGGGAAATCACGGTGGCATCGTAGGTGGATTTGTAACCGAGGAGGATTTTCGAAGCGCAGGTGCAGGGCTCGCCGATGACGTTGATCACGTCTTTGATCGCGATGGGCACGCCGCCGAGGGGGAGATTTACGTCGGCTTTTTCAGCGAGAGCGCGTGCTGCTGCGTAGTCGCGCGAGAGGTAGCCGTGGATGGATGGGTCCACAGCGGCGATGCGGGATTCGAGTGCGTCGAGCGCCTCGATCGGTGATGCCTCGCGGGCGCGGAGTTTTTCCTGAAGTGCGGAAATGGAGAGCGAAGTGAGAGACATGGCGTGCGTTTACTCGATGACTTTTGGCACGACGATGAGGCCGTTGGCGGAGCGGGGGGCGTTGCTGAGTGCGGCATCCTGTGTGAAGCCGGGGCGGGATTCGTCTTTGCGGAAAACATTCGCGACTGCGTTGGCGTGCGCGGTGGGTTCGACTTTCGAGACATCCACGCGACCGAGTTGCTCGACGTGTGCGAGCACCTGGCCGAGCTGGCTCTGGAACTTCTCGATTTCGGCATCGCTCAGATCGAGGCGGGCGAGCTGTGCGACGTAGCGGACATTGAATTGGTCACTCATGGGCGCGCATAGAGAATGAAAACCGGCCCGGATGGAAATGGAAAACCTACAGCCGTGAAAGTCGGCGTCGCTCGACGAGCGCGTTGCAGTTCGGGCAGCGGGGTATTGCGGCCCCGGTTTCGTCACGAAATTCGTAGGCACACAGGCCGCATTTCATCAGATCGTGCAGAGCGGCACGGTCACGCCGCGTGCGGCGCATATTGTGAAACCACGCGGCGAGCAGGATGATTGCGAGGCAGAAGCCGGCATACACGAAAATCAGTTGGTGGAGCTGAAGGCGGAACATTATTGCGTGGTGGCGTCATCTCCCCACTCGAAAGTGACGATTCCCCACGTGATGGGGGCGTCCGATGAGGCCGGAAATTTTAAAGTGCGCAGAAAATTGTCAGCTTCGGCATCAAGGGAGGGGAAGCCACTGGCTTGCTGGAGGAATGAAAAGCGCACTTCGCCTTTGTCGGATACGCCGAGGAGGAGGCGTGTGTTTTCGATGGGCTTGTTGGAGCGCTGCGTGGGAATGAACTTCGTGGAAGCAGGAGCCCGTGTTGCGAGCGATGCTGAAAAAGTGACGAGCGTATTTTGAGCAATGACGCTAGGTGCTGCTGGCGGCTGAGGTGCGGCGATGATGAGTGAAAGCGGGTCGCGGGCGGGAGGGAACTGGATGCTTGCGGGCTCGGGAGGAACGCCGAGCGGAGCTGTGCGCGGCGTGAGATACGATGGGCGGTAGGGGATGTTTAGCAGGCCGGATGGCTGCACGTCGGGAACACGTGCGACGATGGCAGGATCGGCGGTGGCGATCCAATTGAGCACGGCTTCATTTTCCGGTGAAGGAGAGCCGTCGGGTGCGAACGGGGTGAGTAATTGCACCGGTGGCGCGGTGCGCGGAGTGGCGATACGCGGAGGGACAATGGTCTGGAAAAGGAAGAACGTGGCGCTGTGAAAAAGGAGCGCGGCGAAAATAAAACCCGCGAGCAACCAGGAACTGCGCTGCCGTCTCCACGAAAAGGTGAGTGCGCTCATGGTCGCTATTTTACCAAGGGGGTCTGCGGGATTTCTCCAGCAAGAATCACCGAGTAGCCTTGACGAAGCGCGTCATTCATTACCTCGGCAAGCAGGCCCGCTGGCGCGGATTTGTCTGCCTTGATGATGAGCGAGCGATCCACGGCTGGCCTTCCGGTGAGTTGTCTGTGCAACTCGTCGAACGTCACTTTTTGGTCGCGATAATAGATAGCGGGGGCTGGTGCCGATGTGATGCTGACAATTTGCGGACCGCGCTGCGGGCCGAGTGCGAACGATGTTGCGGGCAGCGCGACTTGCACGCCGGGCTGGAGGATGAAGCGCGAGCCCATGACGTAGAAAACCATCACGAGGAAGAGCACGTTGGCGAGCGGAAGGATGCCGAAGAGCGGCGTGTGAAAATGGAAGGTGCGCTGGAGTTTCACTGGAGGTCAGCGTGTCTCGGCACGTTTCGTAGCGGGATCGAATTCGATGATGTCCGGCGTGGTGCGACTTTCCATGATGAGGTTCACGATCTCGATGCCGGCGCGCTCCATGTCGTGAAGCGAGGAGTTCACGCGGGAGTTGAGATAGGCGTAGGCCATGACGCACGGAATGGCCACGGCGATTCCGGCGGCGGTGGTGATGAGCGCCTGATAAATGCCGTTGGCGATTTCCATGGAACTGGTCAACCCGCTGGCGGCGGACATGGAGCCAAACGCCTGGATGAGTCCAGCGACGGTGCCGAGCAGTCCGAGCATCGGAGCGAGGAGGGCGAGTGTGGCGAGTATCCCGAGGCGGCGTTCGAGTTTTGGAACTTCGAGCTGGCCGGCTTCCTTCACGATTTCCTTCAACTCCTCGCGCGAGGCATTGTGGCGGATAATGGCGGAGTGCACGACACGCTGGACGGGGCCGTTCGTGGCGGCGGCCTCCATTTGAGCTTCTGCGTAGCGGCGTCCGCGCAGCAGATTGGCGAGGCCGCGGATGAATTCTCCCACGCGCACGGAGATGCGGTGGAAGTAAACGAGCCGCTCCAAAAACACTGCGCTGGCGAGGACGCTGCAAAATAGAATCGCCCACATGAGGGGGCCGCCTTTTTGCATGAAATCTAACATGGACTGTTTTTAGCCCGCAGACTTTGCAGGGCGAAAGCTTAAATCTTCACTAAGATCAAAGCGCACTTTTATGCGTCGCCTATTATCGCGAAGATTCTTTGCGATTATCGGCGTGCCATTCGAGCACTTGGCCGTCCTTGAGGAGTTGTTCCCGAAGGCGGGGATAATCCACGCGCTGCACAGGCACCTTGTCATCAATCGCCATGCACGCTGCCGTGGCCGCGCTTTGACCCATGATCATGAAGACGGGTTCCATGCGAATGCTCCCGTAGGCAATATGTGTTGCGCTGAGGCTGACCGGCACGAACAGGTTTTCGCACTCTGTGGCCTTCGGCACGATGCTGCGGTAGCTGACGGGATACGGTTTCACGCGCACTTGCACGTCGCCTTCGTTTTCCACAAATCCATTCCGCACGATGCGACGGCAATTGTGCGAGTCCATATTGTAGGCACCAAGTCCTACCGAATCCCCGGGTCTTTCCAGTTGGCGGCAGACACGCTCGGTCATAACGAAATCACTGAGCATCCGCCGCGCTTCGCGCACATACATCGCGTGAGGCCAGCCGCCGGTGTCTATGAACTCGTCCTTGCAGAGTCCCCATTCGGCGATGTCGCGCCGGATATCTTCCGGCACGCGCGGATCCGTCGTGAGAAATGTGAACAGGCCGGCGATATAGTGGAGGTGCTCGCGCCAGATTTTATCCCGCGTCTCGTAGTCCGCATCCGGGTAGTTGTGATTCATCCCGATGTAGTCTGTGGAAAACGCGCCATTGTTGTTAATGTCCGTCTTGTCCGGCGTGACCATGTCGATTTTCAAAAACATACGCGGGGTAGGTTTCTTCCCGGCTGCCACGAGTGCTTCGCAATAGCGGCCGAGCAATTCGTATCGCTTCGCGTCATAGCCGGGAGGTGGTTCGATGGGCTTGCGGTTTTCGGGCTTTTTCGTGAGGCACAGGCGAAAATTGTATGCCTGCACACTTTTGTCTCCTGCGCCGGGCGTGCCCATCGGCTCTTCCGAAATGAATGGCAGCAGCCCTGATTTTGGATCGCCTTGTTTTATGAATGGATCTGTCGGCACGACGAACTGATGCGATGGCGTATTCCCGCGCACGCCGTTCAGTGTTTCGTTGAATCGCTCGTTGGATTCTCTTCCGACCATGTAGCTGACGCCTGCTTTGGCCATCAGGTCTCCCTCGTAAGTCGCATCCACAAACATCCTGCCGCGATACGTTGTTCCATCGGTCATTGTGATCTCAGTGATGCGTGCCCCGTCCTTTTTCACTGAAGCGAGACGCTGTGCCAAAACCGCCCGCACTTTTGCCTCTGCCAGAAGTGCGCGCAATTCGCGCTCTGCCACCGATGGCTCAAACGTCCACGCCTCCGGTTTTCCGTAGTGAACGCCGAGGCGTTTGTAGAAATTACGCGAGAATCCGCCAATCGCAGCCTTGTTGCCGATATCTGTCCAGCCGAGCCCGCCGCTGGTAAGTCCGCCGATGTGATGTCCTGGCTCCGCGATCACAGCGCTCTTTCCAAGGCGGGTTGCTGTGCATGCAGTTGCAACTCCGCTCGCGTTCCCTCCATACACGACGACATCCGCTTCGATCACCTCTGCGTATGCCGCTTGCGTAATGCAGATGAATATGAGGAGAAGACGGAGCGTTTGCATGGGATAATGCTACGGGCTGACGGTGACCTCCGCGCTGAAAATCAGATGCGGATCACGGCGTTCTTCGAGCGTGCGGGCGATGGTCGCGATGGTGCGTGGCATAATGACTGAGACGAGGGTCTTTCCGCCCGACTGTATGGTGACGGGTTTGTCGAGGTCGAGCATGGTGTCGTTAAGCAGGACGGTGATTTGCGGAATATCCTTCGCTGTGAGCGTGATGGTTTGGCCGCTGCGTGAGGCGACGATTTCCTGTCCGTTTTTGGCGATGCCTGTGGGCACCGCGAGCCAGTATAGGCGATTGTGTGTCACGCCGTCTTGGTGCCATGCGACGCGGTCGGGGAGGGGATTGCGCGTGAATTTTTCCATCCACGGAATCGCTTTGCGATCCTGAAGACCCATCCAGTGTCCCTTGCCTGCGTGGAGTTCGACGAAATGCGCGTAGCCTGCGGGGTCGTCTTTTTGCAGGTCGTCGAGTTTTTTGCCCCAATCGGCGGCGACTTTGTTGCGGCGAAATGCGCTGTCATTTTCACCGACTTGAATGGCGAAAGGCACGTTGCGCAGTCCGAGGGGGGAGGCGCTGTTCGGATGTCCCGCCATCATCGCAGCGGCGGCCCAGTGGTCGGCCATGCGCGGGGCGAGTTGATAGACACCGTCGCCGCCTGCGGAGTAGCCGAGGATGTAAACGCGATTGGGATTCACGTTTTCGAGGACGACAAGGTTTTCGATGAGCCGGGCGAACAGCACATCAATGTGATCCTCGTGCCAGAGCTTCCAACTATTCGTCGGTGCGCGCGGTGCGATGTAAATGCCCTCGGCGGGTTTGTAGGCGCGGGCGAGTTGGATTTGGTTTTGCCACTGCGAATCGTTGAGTTCCGCCGGTGCGCCGCCGCCGCCGTGCATGGAAATGAAGATACTGCGTCCGTCCTTCGGGGCGTTCTCTTTTGTGCCGAAGTGAACGCTCTCAAACTTCATTTCGCGTTCGCCGATGCGGATGACTTTCGCTTTCAACTCCTCGGCGCGTGTGTCGCGGATGAGTTTGGCGTGATCGTCCCACAGCAGTTTTGCTGCGGTCGCGGCATCCGCTTTCGTGAGCGGGATGCGCGCGAATTTTGCATCAGCGATCGGCGGGCGCTTTTCGCGTGGCTGGCTGAGCAGTTCGCTGAGTTCCTTCACGGCCTGCGCGGAAGCTGGCGCGTCGGCCGCGAAGGCTGACGATGCGAGAATGGCGAAAGCAAAAACGATTTTCATGGGTAAAAAGCAAAAGACCGCACGTTGTTTGCGTGCGGTCTTCCTATGTAAAACAAATGGCTACTTCCCCGCTTCCGACTTCGGGAGTTCCTTCACGCGGATGTTGCGGAACAAGACGGTGCCGTGATCGCCTTGCAGGAAAAATGCGCCGGGCTCGCCGACGTTCTTGTCGAGTTCGCCCCCGGTGGCTTTGTCGCACACGACGTTGTCGTGAATTTTTTTGCCGTTCAGCGTGACGGTGATCCGGTTGTCAATCATCGTGGCTTCGACGGTCTGCCATTGGTCAGCGGGCTTGCTGGCAAATTCAGTGGGTGCTGTGCGGTTGTAGATTCCTCCGTTTCCCGTGGATGATGCCTTGCCGCCTGCGTAGTCGCCAAAGATTTGGATCTCGTGGCGCCCGCGCAGGTAAAAGCCGGAGTTCGAGCCATCGGGCACTTTGTAATCGTAGCGGACGGTGAAGTTCCAAAACTTCAGATCGCTTACGAGATCGGTTCCATGTTGTCCCTTTCCGACGGTGTTTTTGAGGATGCCATCCTCCACAGTCCATGAGTTGTGACCGCCGGGATTGCGCAGGCGCCATCCGCTGGTGTCCTTTCCATTCAAGAGTGGCTTGAAGTCCTTTTCATCATCCGCCGCGAAAGTGACGGACGTAAGTGCCAGCGTGAGGAGTGCGAGGAGTTTCATCATGGTGCGCGATTACTTCACCTCGGGATTCGGAGTCGCCTCGCCTTTTTCCAGGCCGAGTGCCCATTTGATGCCGCCGAGGATGTGCGCCTGGAACTGCTTGCTGATTTCCGGCGGGTTTTTGCGATCCTTCACAGCGTCGGTTTCGTCCCATAGATCCTCGCGGTGGCCGAGCGAGGTGTAAAAAACGCGACCTTTGCCAGCCATACGGCACCACGAGACAGGGAAGTGTCCGGCAACTTCAGTGCGTGTCGGGTTATGGCGCAGATACCAAAGTGTGCGTAGTTTCGCGCGGTCATGGCTGGTGTCCTTGAATTCATACACCTCCTCTTGCGCAATATCCCATTTTTCTCCGAGGCCCGCGTTGGCGGGGTGTGCCTTGTCGGCAGCGACGAGGGCTGCGGGCACCTGACGCCCGTGGCCCTTGAACTCGCCTTGCAGCATGTCCAGGTAGCCGGGGAATCCGTGAAAAGTGTCGCTAGCACTGTGCATCCCGCAGAAAGCGTGGCCGTCCTCGATCCATTTGATGAAGCCTTCGCGATCCGGCAGCGGGAGGTCGCCGGTGGTGTTGGCGAAAATGACTGCATCAATTTTGTTTTTTACCAAAAACTCCGGCGAGAGCTTGTCCATGCTCTCCTTCATTTGTGCGGGGTCCTTACCGGCGGGCTGGCGCGAGAAATCCACGATTTCAAACGCGCCGCTTTCCTTCGCGAGTTTCTCCAGCGTTTTTTCCGCGAAGGGAATCGAGCTATGGCGGAAGCCGGTGGTGACGGTGCAGACGATGACGCGCTTCTTTTCTGCGGCAAAGCCCGATGCGGTGAGCGCGGCGAGCGCGAGGACGAGGAGTTTTTTCATGATGTGGTAGATTTGTTTGAAGGAGCGCACTGCGCGCTGCGATTACAATCGTAGAGGGTGACTGTTCCTTGGGGGAAATCGCAAGCTCGCACTCGCACTTATTTCATCTTCGGGAAATCCGCCCGCGCCTTTTGCACTTTCTTCGCGTCCTCGTTGCAGAAAACGTAGCCCGTCAGTTTATTGAGTTGGTAGCACGCGAGCACAAAGCGGTGCTTCTTTTGGCGATCTCCCTCGATCTCCACACGCGTCGGAGGGCGCGTGAAGTCGCCGACAAAGTCGAACTGCAAATCAAAAACGCGGCTCTGGTGCCATGGCACGTATTCAAACTTGGTCATCTTCTTCGCCGCCATGTTTAGCCCGGCATGACGGCCCATCGCGACGGCTGCATCCCAGTGCTCTTCGCGGCGCATCCCGCCCATGTGTGCATTCGGATACAGCGCGATGTCGCCTGCGGCGAAAATTCCCAGCTCATCGCTTTCGAGGCGTTCGGTGACGGGGCATCCATTTTGCGACCAGAGCGGAGACGCCGAGACGAGTTGGAGATTCGGCTCCGAGCCAATCGCGCAGACAGCGAGCGTTGTATCAATCCGCCCGCCGCTCTTCGTCTGCACGCGCTGGAGATACGTGCGCCCCTCAAAGCCATTCAGATGCTCGCCCAGCATTAGCTTCACGCCATTCCTCGCAAGATAATCGCTGAACCAGGCGCCCGTCTCCGCATCGAGATAGCGGCTCCACGCAAACTGCCCGCGCGTCATCAGCGTCACCCCGATCTTCAGTTTCCGAAGATGCGCCGCCACTTCCACGCCCACAAAGCCTCCGCCAATCACCACCGCATTCTTTTCTAAATCTAGCACCTCTCGCAACGCCGCGACCTCGCGCGCACTGCGTAGATAGAAAATATTCCCCAAATTCGCGCCGGCTACCTGAGGCCTCCGCGCACGACTCCCCGTCGCCAACAGCGCCTTTTCAAATTTCACTGCCTGCCCGTTCGCCAGCACTGCTGCGCGCTGTTCCAGGCTGAATTGCGTGGCGATGGTATCCAGCCGCATATCAATTTTATTGCGCGAAAACCACGCTTCATCGTGCGTGAGCAGCTTTTCGATGGACGAACTCTTCGGCCCGAGAATGCCGCCGAGAAGCTCCGGACGGTTCACCGCGGCATGGGGCTCCGCGCCGACGAGCATGATGCTCCCTTTCTTATCCAAGGAGCGGATGGCTTCGCACGCCGCCACACCGGCGACGCCAGCCCCGACGATCAAGTAATCGCGGCGTATCATGTCGGGTAACTACATATCTTCCACCCCATTCCCAAGGCGAGAGAAAAAAACGCCCCCAGCACGTTTCCACTCTTCACCTTTCCCGAAAAAGCTGACACACGGCTCCTGATGAAATCCTTTCTCTCGTTCGTGCTGCTGGCGCTTTGCATCACCGTATCCGTCTCGGCGGAAGATAAGCCACCCCGCCCGGAAACCAGCGCAGGCTGGGTGAAATCCGCCGCCAACCCCGTCCTCGGCGGAAAGCTGGGCACCTGCTTCGACGTCGCCCTCCTCCGCGAAGGAGACAAATACCGCATGTGGTTTTCCTGGCGTCCGAAAAAGAGCATCGCAGTCGTCGAAAGCGCCGACGGCGTGAAATGGAGCGAGCCGCAGATCGTGCTTGGGCCGAATCCGAAGAGCGACTGGGAGGAAGAGGTCAATCGCCCCGTTGTCATCAAGCACGGCGACCAGTATCACATGTGGTTTACCGGTCAGGCCAAAGGGCGCTCCAATATCGGCTACGCCACCAGCCCCGACGGCATCAAATGGGAGCGCGCCAGCGACAAACCCGTCCTTTCCCCCAGCGAAGAGTGGGAAAAAGTCGCCGTCATGTGCCCCCACGTCGAGTGGGACGACGTGCGCTTTCTCTACCGCATGTGGTATTCCGGCGGCGAACAAAACGAACCCAACGCCATCGGCTACGCCACCAGCCCCGACGGCAAAGAGTGGACGAAATTTCCCGCCAACCCCATCTTCAGCGCCGACCCCGACAGCCCGTGGGAAAAACACAAAGTCACCGCCTGTCAGGTCATCCGTCGCGGCGGCACACACATCATGTTTTACATCGGCTTCAGCGATGAAGAACACGCCCAAATCGGCATCGCCCGCTCCCGCGACGGCCTCACCCAATGGGAACGCCACCCCGCCAACCCCATCATCCGCCCCGGCAAAGGAAAATGGGACGCCGACGCCTGCTACAAACCCTTCGCCATCTACGACGGCAGCCAGTGGCTCCTGTGGTTCAACGGACGCAGCGGTTCCGTCGAACAAATCGGCCTCGCCACCCACCCAGGCGAAGACCTCGCCTTCCCCGAAAACTAGGGAAACGCTGATAATCAGGTCTTGGTTTTGAACCGCTAATTTTCACTAATCTCCGCTGATTTCCCAGAGATGTGCCTTACAATGATTAGCGAAAATCAGCGCAAATGAGCGGTTCGAGAACATCCCTTCGATTAAATCAGCAGTTCCTTAGCGCAATGGTGGGTGAACTTGCTTTTCCCGGCCCGGTTCTAGCCGGGAATATGAGGCGCAACTGGTGGTAGAGAGCTGCTGGTCACGCAATGGAGTCTATCTCGGCTTGGTGGAAAAGAGTCAGAGCGAATCAAATACCACCGTTAATGTTGCACGCTGCGGGTAGCGCGCTAATCTCAGCCCCATGATGCGAACATCCAATCCCACACTCGGCGAAAATACGTTCACTCAGCCGGCTCTTGTCGGTCAGCAAACGATGACGATTCAAGGCGCGGTAAATAAGACAGCCATCCTGCTCGCGATGTGCATGGCCACGGCGATTTACTCGTGGCAGAAGTTTGAAACGAACCCGGCTTCCGCCATGCCGCTGGCTTTTGGCGGGGCTATTGCAGGATTTATTTTTGCCATTATCACCTGCTTCAAAAAAGAGTGGGCTGGAGTGACTGCACCCATCTACGCGCTTTGCGAGGGGCTTTTCATCGGTGCCATCTCGGCTATGTATAACCAGAAATTTCAGGGCATCGTCATTCAGGCAGCGATGCTGACTTTTGGCACGCTCTTCGCGCTGCTTGCAGCATATCGCAGCGGGTGGATTCGTGCGACGGAGAATTTCAAACTCGGTGTCGTCGCGGCGACGGGCGGGATCGCTCTCATGTATTTGGTTTCTTTTATTCTCGGAATGTTTGGCGTCAAAATGGGCTTCCTGCACGACAGCTCGATGCTCAGCATCGGCATCAGCGCATTCGTAGTCGTCGTAGCCGCACTCAATCTCGTGCTCGATTTCGATTTCATCGAAAACGGCGCGCAACTGGGCGCTCCGAAATATCTCGAATGGTATGCGGGTTTCGGACTGCTCGTGACGCTTATCTGGCTCTACCTCGAAATCCTCCGTCTGCTCGCAAAACTCAGTTCCCGGCGAAACTAGTCGCGTTCCGGCACGTCGAGTTTTTCGCCGGGCATATCCTCGTATTCGGCAAGGTGGTCGGGGCGCAGGGGCTCGCTGACTCGGTATTCTTCGCCGAGCCATTTCCCGAGGTCCACCATCTTGCAGCGTTGCGAGCAGAAGGGGCCGAGCGGTTCGGTGAAGTATTCCGTCAACTTTCCGCAGATGGAGCAGGGAAGTTCGGTTTTCTTTTTCCCGCTCATAGCTCCCAGACTGTCTGCCCGCCGACGATGGTGCGGACGGCGCGACCGCGAAGCTCCCAGCCGTGGAAGGGATTGTTCCGGCTGCGTGATGCGCTCGCTTCCTTGTCCACGGTCCATTCGAGGCCGGGGTTGATGAGGGTGACATCGGCAATTGCGCCGACGCTGAGTGTGCCGCGATCCAGCCCGAGCAGTCGGGCGGGGTTGATGGTGTAAAGCTCGACGAGGCACGAAAGGTCTATCGCTTTCTGTTTGTGAACGAGGATGTCGAGGAAGAGACCGAGTTCCGTTTCGAGTCCGAGGATGCCGAAGGGCGCTTGATCAAATTCGACTTCCTTTTCAAATCCGCAGTGCGGTGCGTGATCACTGGCGAGTATGGTGATGGTGCCGTCGGCGATGCCTTCGATGAGTGCTTCGACGTGTTCCTGCGAGCGAAGCGGCGGGTTCATTTTGAAATTCGTATCGAAGCCTCGGATGGATTCGTCGGTTAGCGCGATGTGGTGCGGGCAGACTTCACCGCTAATCGGGACTCCGCGGGCGCGTGAGCGGCGTAGAATGCCCACGCTGCCCGCAGCGCTGAGGTGCTGGCAGTGGATCGGCGTTCGGGTCAGTTCAGCGAGAAGGGCGTTGCGGGCGACGATGATTTCCTCCCCCACTGCGGGCCATCCGGGAAGGCCGAGTTCGGTGGAGACGCGCCCTTCGTGCATCACGCCTTTGCCGACGAGATTGTAGTCCTGACAATGGTCCATGATCGTGAGGCCAAACATCCCGGCATACTCGCAGGCGCGGCGCATGACTTCGTGACTCTGGATGCAATGACCGTCGTCCGTGAGGGCGACGATGCCCGCTTTGCGCATCGCGCCGATGGGAGCGAGTTCTTCTCCGGCGATTCCTTTTGTGAGCGCGCCGGTTGGAAAAACATTCACGCACGCCTCGGCTTTCGCTTTTTCCAAAATCCATGTCACCACGCTGGCGTTGTCCGCTGCGGGATTCGTGTTTGGCATACACACCACGGAGGTAAATCCGCCCGCTGCTGCGCAACGTGCGCCACTGGCGATGGTTTCTTTTGCCGACTGCCCCGGCTCGCGAAAGTGAACGTGCAGGTCAATCAAGCCGGGCGCGACGATGAGGCCGGTGGCGTCAATCGTCTCGATTGCGGATTGTGGATTACTGACTGCGGATTGTGGCGCGATGCGTCCATCCACGATGAGCAGGTCTGCGATTTCGTCGCGCTTGTTTGCGGGGTCGAGGATGCGGCCGTTTTTGATGAGAAGTGAGGACATAGTTTTTATGCGATGCGTGTTTCGCTGCCACCGCGCGCTCCGGCGCAGAGGTAAAGGACGGCCATGCGAACTGCTAGGCCGTTGGTGACTTGGTCGAGGATGACGCTGCGTCCGCTGTCTGCGATGTCGCTGTCAATTTCCACACCGCGATTGATGGGGCCGGGGTGCATGATGAGTGCGTCGGTTTTGAGACGCTCGGCGCGGGCTTTGGTGAGGCCGAAGAGCGAGGTGTATTCGCCGATGGAGGGGAAGTATTCTTTGCGCTGCCGCTCGTGTTGGATGCGGAGCAAATTGACGACATCCACTTGGGGCAGGAGCGCATCGATGTCGTGGGTGACGGTGACGCCGAGAGATTCGAGCGAGCGCGGGACGAGTGTAGCGGGACCGCAGAGGGTGACGCGTGCGCCAAGTTTGGTGAGTGCGTGGATGTTGGAGCGCGCGACGCGCGAAAAGAGGATGTCGCCGATGATGGCAACGTGAAGACCGGCGAGGTTGCCGTCCATTTTTCCACGGTGCTCGCAGATGGTGAAAGTATCGAGCAGCGCTTGTGTAGGATGTTCGTGTGCGCCGTCGCCGGCGTTGATGACGCTTGCGCCAAGTCGCTCGGCGAGAAATTGAGCAGCTCCGGCGCTGCTGTGGCGGAGGACGATGATATCGGCGAGGAGTGCTTCGAGGTTGCAGGCGGTGTCCTTGAGCGTTTCGCCCTTCGTGAGCGACGAGGTGCTGGCGGAGATGTTCACCACGTCGGCGCTGAGGCGGAATGCGGCAAGCTCGAAGCTGATGCGTGTGCGCGTGCTGGGTTCGACGAAGAAGTTGACGAGCGTTTTTCCGCGAAGAGCGGGGACTTTTTTGATCTCACGCGTCCCGACATCCTTGAACGCGGAGGCGGTGGTGAGGAGGTGGCGCAGTTCGGCGACGCTGAGGTCGGCGATGGAGGTGAGGTCTTTGCGTGTCCAGTTGGTCATGAGCGTTTTCATTTCGCTGAGTTGTCGAGCCATACGGCGTCTTCGTTGACGCCGTCGGTTGCGGTGAGGCGGACATAGACGCGCTCGCCAAGCGCAGTGGGGACGTTTTTTCCGACGTAGTCGGCGCGGATGGGAAGCTCGCGGTGGCCGCGATCAATGAGCACGGCGTATTGGATTCGGGCCGGGCGTCCGAAGTCGGCGATGGCGTCCATCGCGGCGCGGCAGGTGCGTCCGGTGAAGGCGACGTCATCGGCAAGAATGATGGTGCGGTGCTCCAGATCGAAGGGGAGTTTCATCGGCACAATGGCTGGGAGCGGGCGTCTCGCAAGATCGTCGCGGTGCATGGAGACATCCACGATTCCGCCTTCGATGTTTGTGTCGCTGAACTCGCTGACGAAGTGCGCGAGACGTTCGGCGATGGCGACGCCTCGCGACGGGATGCCGACGATGGCGAGTTTGGTGAGGTCGGGATTGCGCTCGATAATTTCGTGCGCGATCCGTTTGAGGGATTTTTCGATGGCTGCTGCGTCGAGCAGCAGTCTGGCAGTTGGGCTTGGTGGTTGGTTCATGTTTGCTCCTTTGCGACCTCGCAGTGTCGCTCTTAAAGGCGCGGATGGCGTTTCATTTCATGAAGCGCCGCCCTGCTGTGCCGCGCGCCATCTGGCGCGGTGGTTGACGATCCAATCAAGGAGCGCCTTTTCAAATCCGATGTCGTGTCCCGCCCGCTCGCTCTCGAGCCATTTGTGGCGGAGAATTTCCTCCCGCTCAGCGAGGAAGCGCTGATAGAGCCGCGAGGATTTCATGAGGTTGGAATCGGCTTCGTTCATTGCGAATTGAACGTGCCGTTTGTAGCACGGACGTCAAGGGGGTGTTTCGCAGCCGTCACGTTTGTCATAATTAGTGGCAACCGCAGCCTTCGCCGCATCCGCCGCCGCTGGCGTTGAGGCCCTCGACGGTCAGGCCGACTCCCTGAAAGGCGATTTGCTCGCGGACTTTTGCGAGTAGCGAAACGACGGGTTCGGGCGGCGGCTCCGCGCACGCGAGCGAGATGCGCACGGGGCGACCGGCGAGTTGTGGGAGTTGCTCGGCCATTTCGCCATCGAGGGCGAAGGAAAGGTAGGAGTTCAGTTTTTCCTGGAGTTGGAAAAGCTGCGTGTCGCCGCCGTCCCACGGGCGCGGCTCGAACATCACGAGGACGACTTCGCCCGTCGTGGGGTCCTGGCCGAGCGCGTCGAGCACGGCGGGATTTGCGACGCCGTTTTGTGCGGCGGGTTCTTCGTGATGCTGGCAGCAGTGGTCGCTCATTGGATTTATTTCGCGGGGTCGCGCGGGAATTTTGCGTAGGGCAGGCGCGCGCCTTTGTAGGTGAAACGGTCGGCGCGGATATTTCGCGGTGTTGGGAAAAGGGATGCGCCACTGGCGGCGATGATGTCGTCCTGATCAATGCCGTCGCCGCTGACTCCGATGGCTCCCACGAGCATTCCTTTGCGATACAGTGGGAAGCCTCCGGGGAAAATAGTGACGCCGTTCGGCAGATTTGGATTTCCGGGGAAGGTGCCGGTGGTTGGGTTTAGCCCGAGGCTCACGCTTTCTTGAAAGCCAAAGTAGGGGCCAAAGGGGCGCCCATCCAATCCCGGTGGAAAGAAACTCTGCGAGAGGAAGCCCACGGTGCGGCAGCTTTGCGCGAGCTGGGAATTGCTGAAGAAAACGGCGGTGCGTGCCTTCTGCGCGCTTACGTCCCATGAAAACATCGTGGCCTCGCCGGTGCGAAAGATGCCGAGAATTGGCGGTGGCTCGCCTGCTTTGTGCGGATTGCCGACGACGGTGATGAATACTTTCGCGCTAGTGCCCAGCGGCAGACGGATGGCCGCGCGAGTGCGCCGAGCGCGCAGTGCGGCAGCAGTGATGATGCGTCTCACATCCTTCTCGCTCAATCGGGCGGCTTTCCCGATTCTTCCCGGCGTGGGGTCGGCGCGGATGGGGAAACGAATCTCACCCTCGAAACCACCGAAGGTAGCGATCTCGTAGGGATACGGAGCAGGGGAGTCTTGAATCGGATAGTCGGCTACCTCTGCACCCACACTGCCGAGTGTGTCCGCGGATGCCTCGGGAAAATCCTCAGGACGTTTATCCGTGTAAGCGAGCCGCACGCCGCCTGCGAGCACATCGGTGGCTAGGATGTCTTCATCGGGGCGATAGCCGGTTTGCGCGGCGAGCGCGATTTCCTCATCGGTGTCCGCACCAAATTTGAATCCCGGCGTGGAGTCCTTCTGCGTTTCGTTTGCGATGATTGCGGCAGCCGCACTGAGATTAGTTGGCGAGCCGTCGCCCGTGACGCCAACGCCGCCGACGAGTTCGCCATTTTTATAAAGCGGCACGCCTCCGGGGCTGTCTTGCAGCGAGGTGAAAATGACGCCCGGCGCTCGTGCTCCCGGCGACACGTTCGAGGCGACGGGCGCGCTTCCATCAAATCCAGTTGGGATTTGTTTGATGCGGTTTACGTCGGAGTAAAAGAGATTAGAGAAACCAACGCCGACGAGTGGGCCGGGCGGGGTGTTTTTTACGCCGGGTGGAAAATGCTGCTGAATGATCCATCCTGCGGTGCGAGTCGTAAAAGCGTTTTGATTACTGCTCAGCAAAGCTGCAGCACCAGCGCGCCCAATTGCTCCCGAGAGCACTTCATCCGATGGCCGCGCACCGCCGCCGACATCCCAGACTCCAAGCACAAACGCCTCCCGATCCACCACGGCTATCACTGAATTTTGCGAACGACTCCGTGCTGCATGAACTGCCTGCCCGATGACGCGTTCAACGTCCTCTTTTGTCAGACGCTCGCTTGCAACGCACGGCAGCGCGAGGCAGATCGAAGCAAATGCGAGGGTGGTGATTTTCACGGGCGAGAAATTGCAAAGCTTTCGCGAAAATGTCGAGCGCGCTGAAAGTAGGTGGATGCTTGGCTCATACAAGGCTCGCCAGTTTTTTGGGCAGGGGGGAGGTGAAGCTCATTTCTTTTCCGGTTTCGGGATGTGGGAAGCGCAGGAAACTGGAGTGCAGGCCGAGGCGTTTGGCGGGATCGGTTTTGGCTTTGTATTTTTCGTCGCCGACGATGGGGTGGCCGAGGTCTGCGAGTTGAACGCGGATTTGATGGCGGCGTCCGGTTTCGAGCGTGAGTTCGACGAGCGTGCGCGTGGGTTTGCGGGCGAGGACGCGGTAGTGCGTGATGGCGTGGCGCGTGAATTCCGTCGGTGGCGAACTGAATACTTTGAATGGATTCGTTTCGTTGAGATCGGATTCCATGGTCCCGCTGTCCTCGGGCAGGCGACCTTCAACGACGGCCTCGTAGCGTTTCTCGGCTTTGTCCCAGCCGGCTTGCAGCGTTTCCTTCGCCTGCGCGGTCTTGGCAAAAACCATCAGCCCGGAAGTTTCACGGTCGAGACGATGGACGATCCAGACGCGTTCACGGGCTTTCTGTTGGCCCTGACGGAGGTAGTCGGTGAGTTGAAAATACGCGGTTTTTTCCTGCTCCGCCTCGCTCGCGATGCTGAGGAGATTATCGGGTTTGTTGATGACGATGATGTCGGCGTCTTCGTAGTGAACGGTGATTCCACACGCGAGCACCGAGCGCGGCGCGGCAAAGCGATCCGTGCGAATGGAGACGATGTCGCCGGGGTAAAGCGGATGGTCGAATTGTGTGATGGGGCGGTCATTCACCATGACGGACTGAAACTTCAGCCACGTGCGGATTTGCTTTTTCTTTTCGTTCGGCCACGTGGCGAAAAGATAGGCGAGAAGTTCTGCGGGTGCTTGGACGGTGGATGGCTTTGGCATGGTAATGAACTACGCGCGAGGTGTGCTGGCTTTCGCGCCCAGCGCGCAGGCAGGGAGCACAAATAGAAATGTAACGAGGATGCACCAGCCAACGCCGATGCCGCAGAGAAGCCCGAGGCCGCGCAGTGCGGGGTTTTGCGCCCACGCGAGTGAGCCAAAGCCGACGACGGTGGTGAGTCCGCTGAGCAGGACGGGTTTCATGATGGTGGTGAGTTCGCGCAATGGATCAGGTGTGCGCATAGCGAGCGCGACGTAGATGCCGTAGTCCACGCCGACGCCAAGGACGAGCGGGAAAGCGAGGACATTAAAAAGATTCAGCACGATGCCGGTGGCTTTCAGAGTGACGCAAAGCGCGCCGACGCTGAGTGCGAGGCCGAGTATGAGGATGATGACGGGGCGTGCCTGACGCAGGAGTAGGGAGAGAAGGACGATGTTCAGGCCGACCATGAGGCAGGTGAGTTCGGTGAGTTTGTGTTCAGCCCACGGCTCCAATTCCGTAAGCGTGAAGCTCCAGCCGGAGACTTTGGTTTCAACGCCGGGAACTACGAGTGCGCTGCGAAGTGCGGCGGCTTGAGTGGCGTTGGTGATTTTCGCCGGCGGCCAAAGAAACGCGACGCCGGTGTGGCCGTCGCTGCCGAGAAAGCGTTCGAGGAGAAACCACCATGCGCTGTCGGTTGGAAGATTGCGCCGCCACTCGACGACGCTGAGATCGCCTGCTGCTGCCTGCGAGAGGGTGTCGAGCAATCCGAACGTGCGGGCGAATGTTGCGGGGTTGAGTTCCTCCTTTTGGATGGCATTGGTGAGTGCGGTGCGCGTGGCTTCGAGTTTTGGGAGGCGTGCAGCGTTGGCGGCCATACGGTTTGGTGAAAATGCGAAGGCTGCGGGAGTTGCTGCGGATTTAAGCGTGCCGTTGGCGACGAGCGGAGCCCACGCGCTCTGCGCTTTATCCCAGCGCTCGGAAAAAACTTCCGGATCATCAGCGGAGATGACGACGAGGAGGGGCTCCACGTTGCGCTGAAGCTTCGCAATGATCGTGCGCATCGCGTGCCCCGCGTTGCTGTCACGTGGTTCGAGTGATTTGGGATTGATGTCCAAAATGATTTGGCCGAACGGCGCGAGTGCGATGGCTGATAATGCCAGCAATACTAGCGTGCTCGGCACGAGGAGCCGCGAGGGCTTTGCCAGCACGAACGCCGGGAGGCGCGTGATGTATTTGCAGAGAAAGTGCGCGACGAACATTGAGGCGATGGCAAGACCCGCGCCGGATGCGATGTTCTGCCAAACATTCGCGCTCCACGATGTGATGCTGCGTGCGATGAACCAAACGCCCACTGCACCGGCCGCAGTCAGCAGCGCGATGAGCACTTTATAGAGCAAGCGTGGGAGTCGGATGCCGAGGAAGAGCCAGAAAAGCGTGAGCATCGTCGCGGCGGCGATGAGGATGCCGCAGGCGATAAGCGAGCCGAGTTGGACAAAGCCCGGTGATTCGCTGCGCAGCAGGCAAAGAAATGCGCCAGCGGTGGTGAGTGCGCCAAACCAAATTCCGCGTCCGTGTGTGCGCACGGCTCCGGCGATGGCGCGTTCGTGATCCATGCCTGCTTCGCGCTCGGCGAGATAAAGGCCGTAGAGCATCATCGCAAAATCCACGCCGAGGCCGACGAGTATCGCACACAAGCCGATGGTGATCATATTGAGCTGCCCAAAAAACGCCGCACCACAAGCGACCGACATGACGCAGCAAAATAGCAAAGCATCCACGATGGCGCGCAGCGGCCTCCAGCGCCGGAAGCCCGCGTAAAACACGAGCGCAACGAGCACGATGCTGCTGATGACAGTGCTGGAAATATCGCCCTTCAATTTACCCGACATTTCAGCGACATAGGGCGTGCGTCCCGTGCAGAGGATTTGCGGACGTGGGCCATCCCACGCAGCAAGGACGCGGGTTTTGAAAGCTTCGACTTTTTGCATGGTCGCCGCGCACGCCGGTTCATCGAGGCTGGTCTGTCGTGCGCAGGCGAAGATGACGCGCAGCGTTTGATCGGCGGAGGCTGTCGGACGCGTGCGCTCGAGATTCATCGAGCTTGAGAGTGGCTTCAGCGCGGGGAAGACGATGCCGAGGGGATCGTATTCGAGTTGCTGGGCGGCGAGGTCGGAGCCGGAG
>JBEIQV010000287.1:0-4177 GCA_040376335.1 Verrucomicrobiia bacterium
CTGTATTAGGTCGTAAAAGAGTGTTTAAAATATTGTGTATGGCAAGGCGTGCGAATGTCCTTAGCGCGTTTGAATTATTCGCTTTGCTGGCCTGCAAGGCTGTTCTTTGGATCGCCCAGCGGATTTACAGCCAGTGCGAGCAATTCTTATTTCCGGAATCTCGGCTTCTTCAACTGCGCCAACACAAGAAGGCGACTGCATCATTTATCCCAAAAAGGGACGATTAAATCAGTGTTTTTCCTATAAGGGTGCTGAACCCTCAGACGTGATAACACCTGTAGCTAGACCTTTTCCAATTGGATAAATTCCTTCGACTACAATTCCGGGATGCTTAGACCACTCTGATAATACTGCCAATTCCCCATCGCGTAGAGCGTCATCCAAAAACCAACGTGTTCCATGTCGACAGAACTCGATAATACTAGGAAGAGTAGAAAGGCGACAACCCGGCGGCCCAGATGGGCCATCAATTATTACGCAGTCAGCCAGCTTAGCGTGAGTAGCTATCCATACAAGTTTCTTATCAAATTGATAGGCGTTTTCAACAGAGAGCGGAGCGTGCAAAACTGAAATGTCATCCGACAAACCAGTCTTAGCGAGTCGCTCTTGAATTTTAATGCAAATGTCGCCGGTCTGTTCCAATGAAACAACTCTTACAGTTACACCGCACCGCTCACGCAACGTTTGTGCGTATTTAGCCAGAGCGACTGAGCTAACCCCAGCTCCGAACTCGATAATTGTTTGTGGGCGATTCAGAAGCAATCTTGACCATATGAAATCAAGTGTTTTTGGATCTAACGTCCAAAAGCCTAACTCGTCATTATTAAGTGCTTCGCGCAGACAAGGATCTTTCAGCATTGCTCCGGTTCCTAGGGGTTTCCAGTAGTTTGGCAGCAGCGCATCCTTTATTGGACTGATACAACGTGCAAACCAACGTGCTATTTTCCAGTAATTTAGAGGTAGAGGCCTCATTCCAAGGAGGAATGCTACAGCCCTTAGGTGGATTGGCGCGGCCCACTTACGCAATTCAGCACGATAGTAAGAAATTCTTTTGTGTAGCGAAGTTAAATTCATTTTTCGTATATCCCTTCCGTTTCGGTATGCCAACTGTGTCCCACTAAAAAATGTCCTTGATTGAGAGGTGGCAACTGACCTGTCCCGAAAAAATCTCCACTTTCCACGTCAATCATCCCTCCATTCCGCACCCAGTCAGCTATGTCTCCGTTTATTGTGCAATAAATGTTGAAGCTGTAACGACCAGGCTGTAATGGAAGATGAGGGATTGTGCAGTTAATCACGCCTCTAGATGGTAATTCGGCAAAATCTGATCCCTGATTGCGTGTGGAGAGATGGAAAAGATTTTCATCATGACGACCGTGAACTCCCAGTGCCACATGGACATTTTTAAGTATGTCTGTGGTGGAACCGATGAACCTCAGAGCTATAATGACGTCCTGACCCGATCTCACACGTGTTATAGATTGGCCATAGCGGTCTTTTAGTTCGAAGGACACAAATCGAAGCGCGCCATTTCCTTTCCGATCAGTGCGCTCTTGCAGATTGACCCTAGCTGCCTGCTCCAGTGACTGAATATAATTATTTACTGCGCTATGGGCATCAGTATCCATCATCTTTTTGCCGGATTCAAGGTGGATACCTCGTTTGCATAAATTGAGAACAGCAGCCATGCTGTGGCTGACAAAGAGGATAGTTCGTCCCTCTGAACTTGCCACGTCCTGCATCTTTCCAATGCACTTTTTTTGAAACTGAGCGTCGCCCACTGCCAGCACCTCATCCACGACTAGAATTTCCGGCTCTAAATGTGACGCGACCGCGAACGCTAGTCGCACATACATTCCGCTGCTGTAATGCTTAACTGGTGTATCCAGAAATTTTTCCACCTCAGCGAAGGCGACGATCTCATCGAATTTTCGCCGAATTTCTGCCTGAGACATACCGAGAATCGCACCGTTCAAAAAAATATTTTCCCGTCCAGAAAGCTCTGGGTGAAATCCAGTTCCAACCTCCAGTAGGCTGGCCACTCGACCACGCATTCGCACTTCGCCCTCGGTCGGTTCTGTGATCTGGCTCAAGACTTTTAATAGTGTAGATTTTCCTGCCCCATTGCGACCAACTATACCGACCACTTCCCCTTGTTGCACATCGAATGAAACGTCTTTTAGCGCCCAAAATTCCGATGGAGATTTATCATTTGCAGATGTCGCCGTTGAGCCTTTATGTCGAATTCGATTCCAAATAGATTGGGCTGTATACGTCAATTGGTCGCGCAGCGTATTGTGGCCTGCCCCGCCAAGTTGATAGTGTTTCCCAAGATTTCTGACGGAAATGACAGGTATGCTCATCGGCTAAATTATATCTACAAACGTTTTCTCCACCTGCCGGAAATAGACGAGGCCGGCGACGAGGACGGCGAGTGTGATGCCGATGCTCATCCAAAAGCCCGGCCACCAGGGCGCGAATTTGTCGCCGAGCACGCACCAGCGAAAGCCGTCTATCGCGCCGACGAGCGGGTTCAGATGGAAGAGCAGCCGCCATTTTTCCGGCAGCAATGTCTGCCACAAAAAGCCGACGGGCGTGACATACATCCCGATGCGGACGATGAATGGCACGATGTAGCGCACGTCGCGGTATTTCACATTCAGCGCGCTGAGCCACACGCCGCCGGCGAAGGCGGGGAGAAATGCGGCGAGGAAAAAGAGCGGGAGCAGCAACAGTTGCGGGCGGAAGGCGACGCCGTAAAATGGCATCAACACGAGGAGGATTGCCGTGGCGATGAGCGCATCGAGCACGCCGCTGAGCACGGCGCTGATGGGGATGATCAGGCGCGGAAAATAGACTTTGGAAATGATGCGCGCGGAGGCGACGAGGGAGTTGCTGCTTTCACTGAGAGCGTTGGCGAAAAACTGCCACGGTAAAAGCGCGGCGAGTGTGAGGATGGCGTAGGGTGCGCCCCACGATTCAAATTTCGCGAGCCGCCCGAATATGACGCTGAAGACGACCATCGTGAGCACGGGCTGGAGCACTGCCCACGCGATGCCGAGGTAGGTTTGTTTATAGCGGATGAGGATGTCGCGCCAAGCGAGGAGGCCGAGCAGTTCGCGGAAGCGCCAAAGCTCGCCGAGGTTGAGGCTGATGAGGCCTTTGCTCGGTCGCAGGACGCGCTCGGTTTGTGTGTGGGACATGATTGGGATTGAGCCTTGGGTGGCGGAAGGGCGGGAGACTTCGCGTGAAGTTTCAGAGATTCAACTCAAAAAGTCTGCACTGCAGATTTTATTGTGTCTTGGTGACATGCTCGAATTTGAAACGCCATTGTGTTTCGACGCGTTTGCCGGCGGCTTTGGCGCTGACGGTCACGGTGTATTCGCCGGGCGTGAGTGGTTGGCCGGGGCGGGCTTCGATGATGCTGGTGGCGGGATCGAATTTGCACGGGATGATGCCGATGCCGCTCAGACGGAGGCCGACGCTTGCGGGGTCGAGGTTGCCGAGTGTGGCGAGGTTCGCTTTCAAAATAGGGCGGTCGTCGGTGATAGTCTCGCCTTCGAGGGGCTGGGTGATGCTTGTCGCGGCGGCGGGTTCGCTCAGGTCGGGTTGCTCGTTCCCGGCCTCTACGGGGCCGTTGAATGCGAGCGCCTGTGCCATGTCTTGTGGGCGTCGGGTATTCCATGCGTAGCGCCCGATGCGGTCAAATGGGGCGCTGTGCGTGAGGCGTTGCCCGTAGGCGGTGAAAGCGGCTGCGTATCCGGCTTCTTTCACGAGTTCGAGGACGTGGGAATTGTAGCGGCCCTCCGGGTAGGCGAAGGTGGAGCATTTGATGCCCAGACGCTGCTCAATGATTTGCTTGGAGTTGATGATTTCGTCGCGCAGCCATTGTTCACTGCTTTCGCCAGCCTTTGGCCGTGGGTCGCGGAGATTGATGTGCGAGATGGTGTGGCAGCCGATTTCCACGCCTTCGTCGCGGAGTTGGCCGAGTTGCTCCCACGAGATGCTTTTGCCGCCGGAGCCGATGAACTTAGTGTAAACAAAGCATGTCCACGGGTAACCGAATTTTTTTAAAATGGGCCGCGCTGTGTCGAATGATGAGACGTAAACGTCATATATCGTGATTAGAACGCTGCGCGGCGGGATCCTTTTTTAAAAAAGAAACAAAAAAATGAAA
>JBEIQV010000243.1:0-5158 GCA_040376335.1 Verrucomicrobiia bacterium
CAGCCTCGAAACCCTCGTCCTGCAAGGCGACAACACGACCATCGAGCAGAAGGTCGGCAATCAGGTCGCCGGTCTGGCAGTCCGCGCGTGGAGTTCGGCACACGGAACTCCATGGCCTGGCGGAGAACCAATTGATGGAACTCGTTTCGACATCAGCCCCGGAAACCTAGCTGGTTCGTCCAACCACAGCACATTTGCCAACACCATCGGTGCGGCTACCGAAGCCATCAACATGGGTGGAGGCGATGAGGAGCACTTCGGTGACAATACGCAAAGTGGTGTGCCCAACAGCGCGACGCGTCCCACTGGATACGTAAACGAGCTAACGATAGAATATCGCGGCAAACTCTACATCGCCAGCGCAGGCACCTACCGTTTTGCCACCACCAGTGATGACGGTAGCGCGCTGTGGATTGATCAAGGCGATGTGAACTCATCCAACCCGAGCTACGGAACCGCTGCTGTTCAAAATAACTTCAGTCAAGGCATGACACTGCGCAATTCCGAACAGCTTACACTGGAGGCTGGATACCATGACTTCATCGTCCGCATGAATGAAGGCGGCGGTGGAAATGGTCTCCAAGTCCAATGGGATCCGACCGGCGGCACCAACTGGCAGCCAATCCCCGGCTCAAACTACTTCTACGGCACACAGACAGTGGCCTCGGTGAATATGCCGACCACCGCAGTCTCTGTGACGAGCACGAGCACGCTGACGCTGAACGGCGGTGGCGATGCAGTGCTGGGCAACCTGAACGTATCGAGCGGCACAGTGACGCTGGCAGGTGCCGGAGTCACGAGCGTGAGCTTCAACAGCATCTCGGCCACCGGCAACGGAGCCATCGGCGGAGCAAGTCTGAGACTGCACAGCGGACAGAACAACGCCACGGTTTCCGGCAGCAACACGCTGACTGTGAACTCGGTCATCTCGCAAACCAACGCCAGCGATGAACTGCACAAACTGGGAACAGGCACCCTGATTCTCGCCGCCAGCAACACCTACGCAGGTGACACGGTGGTGGAGGCAGGCAGACTGCTCGTGAACGGTTCCATCTCCGGCACCACGCTGGTGAGCGACGGCGGCACACTGGGTGGCGGCGGAACAACTGGACCCGTGAACGTGGACACAGGCGGCACGCTCGCTCCCGGCGCAAGCATCGGCGAGTTGAACACCGGAACGCTGCAATTCAACCCAGGTGCAGTCATGCACATCGAAGTGAACTCCTCGACGGGGGACCTCGACAGAATTAACGCCACCGGCGACCTGAACATCGCTGCGGGCGCATTACTGAGCTTCACCGACCTTGGCTCCGGCACACTGATGCTGGGAATCTCGGCACCAATCGTGGATTACAGCGGCACATGGGACGGAGGCATCTTCCTCGGTCATCCGGACGACAGCAGCTTCCAAGTTGGAGACAACGTCTTCCAAATCTCCTACAACGGTTTGGATAACATGAGTTCGGAGGTCACGCTGACGGTGGTGCCTGAGCCCGGAGCGGCAATCTCGCTGCTCGGTGGTCTCGGAATGCTCCTCAGCCTGCGCCGCCGCCGGAAGTAAGAAGTCCGACAAACAAATCACCAACTCCCATGCAGGGCCGGACGCCTTGCATGGGAGTTTTGGTTTTTGCGGGGAGGGGGCACATTCGCCCAAGCACAGATGCACGCGGATGTTTTGACCACGGATGGCCCGGATGAACCTGGATGCCGCACAGCCTCGCACAAAGTGCATGGAGTCCACAAAAGGGTCTGCTCCAAGGAGGGAACACGCAGTGGATGAACTGAACCCTTTTTCAAGCTGCCTTTGCTTTGCGCCTTTGCGCGAGGCCACATCACTCCGTGAACGCCGCGAACTCCGTGCGAGGCATCTGGCTGGCGCCTACTTTACCGTTTTCAAATAGCGGACGATGTCGGCGAGCTGGGTGTCGGTGAGGCCGGGGGCGAGTGGGAGCATGACGGATTTTCCCTGCACGTAGCCGGCGGCTTTGATGTCGGCGAGGGGGATGTTTTGCGTGCCGCCGCCCATGCTCATGATGGTGATTTGTTTTTCGTCGAGTCCTTTGCGGAAGCCTTCGATTTTTGCGCCGTTTTTCATTTCCACGCGGTAGAGGCGGAAGACGGTTTCGATGGCGGCGTCGGGGTCCACGATGGAGGTGATGAGTCCTTCCAAATCTCGGCTGGCGGAGCCGTCGAGCGGCGGTGCGAGGGAAACGCCTTTGTCGCCGATGCGGTGGCAGGTGAGGCAGGTGGTTTGCACGAAATTGCGGCCTTCATCGAACGGGCGGTCGCCGGCGGCAGCGATGGCGGCTTTCACGGCGGCGATGCGTTTGGTGATGGCGGTGGTTTCCTCTGCGGTGCGCGCGGGCTGTGTGGCGATGATTTGATCCCAGCGCGGATCGTTTGCGACAGGGGCGGGGGCTTTTTCGGTGACGAGGCGCAGCAGGAAATCCTGGAAGGCGCGTTCGTAGGTGCCGCCGAGGGGGAAGTGGCCGCGCACTTTGCGCATTTCGACAACCGGCTCGCTCCAGCGGCGCAGCCATGCGACGTGATCGGGCGCGGCTCCGGCGCGGCGGAAAAAGCGCAGGATTTCGTAGCGCACCGTCCACGCAGTTTCTTCGGCGAGCGGCTGTAAAAGCGCGAACGCATCGGCTGCGGGGACTTTCAGAGTGGACATCGCACGGATGGTTTCGCGGCGGACGTTGGGGTTTTTGCTGGCGAGCAATTCTTTCCACAGCGCCTTGTCAAAATTTCCGGTGTCCTCCATCGCCCACAGCGCTGCGATGCGCGTGTCGTCGGGCGTCTTTGCATCGCGGATGATCTTCGCCAGCGCGGGCGCGGTGGCTTTTCCGCCGCGCACGGCGATCTGGTGCCATGCGGCGCGCATTTCCCATGTGTTGTCGGCGGTGAGATGCTTGGGCAATTCGGCGACGGGCACGCGCGTCATGTCGGGAATGGTGCGCGCGGTCTGGCTCTTGTGGCGGACGCGCCAGATTCGGCCGCGCGTTTTGTCGCGTCCGGGATGGTCGCGCGCGACTTCGTTGTGCGAGATGATGCGGTTATACCAGTCGGTGATGTAGAGGCAGCCGTCGGGGCCGAAGGTGATCGCCACGGGGCGGAACATCGGGTCGGAGCACGTCACGAGGTCGCCCGCTTTTTTGAAAGTGAACACGCCATTTTCGCCCAGTTCCATGGAGACGGCGTGGATGCTGTTGAGGATGGGGTTTGCGACAAAAATGCAGCCGTGCCACGGCGCGGGATAGGAGCCTTTGCGGTCGTCGCAAATCGCCTGGCCGCTGAAGCCCGTGCCGCCGAGATTCAGCCCCTCCGCTGTGGGCGGATGCAACGGCGCGGCGGGGTGCATTTTCGTCTGGATGAAGCTCGGATAAGTCGAGTCCTCCTCGAAGGGCGTGACGCTGAAGCCGAAGTCATTTGCCTCGTGGATGAACACGCGTCCTTCGCGAGAAACGGCCCACGTCCAGATGTTGTTCATGCCGATGCCGATTGCCTCGTGGCCCGTGCCGTCGGGTTGGAAAGTGGCGATGACCGTCCTGCTAAAATCAATCGTGCGACCGAAGGAGTCCGTCGCCTTGCCGGTGTTCAGCACGCCCTGTGAATACACGATGCGATGGCCCGGCATGAGCGAGAGCTGGTGGGGGAGTGTGTGCGTGTCCTGCACGCCGTAGCCCTTGAAGAGCACCTTGCGCGTGTCGGCCTTGCCGTCGCCGTCGGTGTCCTCCATGAAAAATATCTCCGGCCCCTGCGCGATGAACGCGCCTTTTCCATAGGGCAGCACCGAGAGCGGCATCACCATGCCATCGGCCCACGTGCGCGCGGTCTGCGGGCCTTTCGCGCATGGGTGGTCAATGATCACGATGCGATCCGTGCCGGGCTGTTTCCAGATGTTGGGATCGTTGTCGCGCGGATACATCGTCGCCGTCTGCGACCACAGCCGTCCGGCATCGTCGAAAACGGCCGTCATCGCTTTTGGCAGGCCGGTCTCTTCGCTCGCGACGAGTTCGATTTCAAAACCCTCCGGCACCGTGAACGCCGCGCGCTCCTCCTCCGGCGTGCGCGCCACGGCGTCGAGCGCGTTGCCTTCCTTCACGTTCGCTTTCGGGGCCGGTTTGGGTGCGGCTTTCAGCTTCGGCCCGAGCGCCGCGAGATCCTTGGCGTCGCCGCCCGCGAGCAGCACGTAGTCGAGGCCGAGCATGAATTTCTTCGCCGCCTTCGCATTTGCGCCCGTCACCGTGAACGCCAGCCGGTGCTCGCCGGCCGTCAGCGCCACCGTTTCGCCCAGCGCGAGGGTGCCGCTGTGAACCACGCCGTCGTTGTAAAAATCCAGCGCACTCGCGAGTTTTTTGCCATCGAGCGACACATCGAAAACCCCATAGTCCGCCGCCTTCGTGAACCCCGCACCCATGCGGTAGGTCCCCGCCGCCTCGACCGGCAGCGTGAATTCGAGCACATCCCCCGGCTTCGCCTCGAACCACCACAACTGCGCATTCCCGCTCCAGCCCCCGTCGCCATAAGCCCGCATATCCTGCACATGCGTCTTTCCCGCCTGCCTGGCCACCTGCAATTTCTCCCCTTCGAGTAGGGTGCTCGTTTTCCCCGCCGCCGCATCCTGCGCGTGCAGAAAAATCGGTGCTCCGAAGGCTAGAGTGGCGAGAGTTGCGGTGAGGAAAAACCGGGCGTTCAGCGAAGTCATCCCCGCTTCCACCACGCCGCGCCGCATTTGGCAATCTCCATGCGTCTAGAACGTTTTTTTCTGTCCGCAGATTGCGCAGATTCGCGCAGATTTTGAAGTCAACTGTCAGCACCCTCTGCGAAAATCTGCGCCATCTGCGGATAAATCAGTGTTTCCATAAAAATGCGCTTTCGCGACCTTTCGCGTTTTTCGCGGGAAAAAATCAGCGAATCCAAAAAACACCATCCCGCCGCTGCGAACTCATTACGTAGGGATAATAAACGAGAGCAGAGCGCGCTCCGAAACAGCTCCGTGCCTTTGTGTCTTCGTGGTGAAAACGGTATGGCCGTCTCATCGGCTTTGGCGGCTGCTTATTTTTGAGCGATATAATTACGCAAAAATACCCTAAAAAAATTTGACTATCTCGTGTTTTGGGAGTTTGTAGATCATTGTTCACACCTTCAAAAACCC
>JBEIQV010000154.1:0-7853 GCA_040376335.1 Verrucomicrobiia bacterium
CCGCGTCACGCACCTCGGCATCGGCGCGCATCAGGACGATTTGGAATTTATGGCGTTTCACGGCATCGCCGGGTGTTTTAAAAATGAAGCCGAGCAGTTTGGTGGCGTCACCTGCACCGATGGCGGCGGCAGTTCGCGCACGGGGAAATACGCGCATTTCACCGACGAGCAAATGAAGTCCGTCCGCCGCGAGGAACAGCGCGAGGCTGCAATCATCGGTCGCTACGCCGCGATGGTGCAGCTCGATTACCCCAGCTCGATCATCAAGAACCCCGCCGACTCGCGCCTTCGCGAAGACCTCGTCGAACTGCTGGTCGCGACGCGTCCGCGCGTCATCTACACGCACAATCCCGCAGACAAACACGACACGCACATCGCCGTGTTCATCGCTGCGATTCAGGCCATCCGTGCGCTGCCGCGTGCCGAGCGTCCCGAAGTCGTCCACGGCTGCGAAGTCTGGCGCGATCTCGACTGGCTAGGCGACGCCGAAAAAGTCATCCAGGACTTGAGCGGACACGACAACCTCGCCGCCGCGCTCAACGGAATTTTCGACAGCCAGATCGGCGGCGGCAAACGCTACGACCTCGCCGTGATGGGACGCCGCCGCGCCAACGCCACCTTCTTCACCAGCCACGCGACCGACCGGTGCGACGCCCTCGCCTTCGCCATGGACCTCACGCCGCTCGCGCACAACGACTCGCTCGACATCGTGGAGTTCGTCACCGGCGCCATCGAGCGATTCAAGGCCGACGTGACCGAGAAACTCCAGTGCCAGCTCGGCAAGTGATTTGATTTAAAAATGGAAATCATCATCCAGCCAACAGCCAATGCCGCCAGCGTCATCGCGGCTCGTTTGATTGCGCGGCAAATCCGCGAAAAGCCCGACTCCGTCCTCGGCCTCGCGACCGGCTCCACGCCCATCGCCACATATCAAGAACTCATCCGCCTCCATCGCGAAGAGGGGCTCGATTTCTCGCGCGTGACCACTTTCAACCTCGACGAATACGTGGGCCTGCAAGCGGAGCACCCGGCGAGCTACCATGCCTTCATGGACTTGCAGCTTTTCTCCCACATCAACATCCCCCGCGAGCGCATCCACATCCCCGACGGAATGGCTGCCGACGTGCCTGCGGAATGTGCGCGCTTCGAGGCGGCCATCCGCGCGGCGGGCGGGATTGATTTGCAACTCCTCGGCATCGGCTCCGACGGTCACATCGGTTTCAACGAACCCTCCTCCTCGCTCGCCTCGCGCACGCGCATCAAAACGCTCACCGAGCGGACGCGCGCCGACAACGCGCGCTTTTTCGGCGGCGACCTCACCAAGGTGCCGCTCCACTGCATCACGATGGGCGTCGGCACCATCATGGAAACGCGCGCCGTCCTCCTGCTCGCATTCGGCGCAGGTAAAGCACAGTCCGTCGCTGAGGCCGTCGAAGGCCCGATCACCGCGATGAACCCTGCCAGCATCCTGCAAATGCACCCCGTCGCCAAATGCCTCATGGACGAACCCGCCGCCGCGCGCCTGAAAAAGTGCGAATACTACCGCTGGGTCTTCGATAACAAACCGCAATGGCAGCGGGTGTGATTTGGCGCCATATCGGCACGCCACACTGATCTCCTTCACATCCCATCCCGAACTTTTATGAGTTCAAAAATCTATTTATGACGTTGGAGGGTAATAGTTCAAATCTGTCTGACCCTAATTCCCCGCGAAAAACACGATCCCGCACTTCGCTCTTAGAGGCACATCCGAAGCTTTGCACCGAATGGCATCTTTTAAAGAACGGTGAACTGAAGCCAGACCAAGTTACACTGGGTTCATCACGTAAGGTTTGGTGGTTGTGTCCTATTGGTCATGAATGGCAAGCAACCGTCTATACTCGAAGCCATGGTCATGGATGTCCGAAGTGCCGCTCCAGCACATCCCTGACCGAGTTGCGAATTTTAGCTGAACTGCGATGGGTATTTGAAGAAGTCACCCATCGAGAGAAACACGGTGGACTTGAGTGTGACATTTATCTACCCAAATACAGGCTAGCCATAGAGTATGATGGATGGCGCTGGCACTACCAAAGGGAAGAAGCCGACCGGGCAAAGAACCTGGGCCTAAGGGCACAAGGAGTAACCTGCATTCGAGTTCGGCAAGCTGGGCTACCACAGATCGAATCACACGACCTGATCGTGGAAAAGAAAACGCTGGCAGCATTGAGATAATTGCAAGACTCCTTGGGACGATTGGACAGGTATTCCAGCTTCTTGCGAAACATCAGGACAGGATTGAATTGTATCTCCAGCGTGAGGATTGGGCCAACGATGTGGAGTATCAAAGATTGCTGCAGAATCATCCGTTCCCACTTGTTGGTCTGAGCTTGCAGGACTAGTTTCCGATTCTTGCTCAACAGTGGCATCCAACCAACAACAAGAAACTGACCCCTTCTCACATTCACCCTCAGTCAGGCCGAGCTGCTTGGTGGCTTTGTGACAAAGGCCACGAATGGAAGGCCAAAATTGCGCATCGAGTAAAAGGAAGTGGATGCCCGATTTGCAGTGGGCGACAGGCCATCGCAGAGACGTCGCTAAGCGCTCTCTTCCCTGCCGTCGCTGCTGAATGGCATCCACATCTAAACGCCCCACTCACGCCGGATGCCGTTCGCCCTCGGGCTGGAAAGAAGGTCTGGTGGCAGTGTAAGAAAGGCCACGAGTGGAAGACCACTATCGCTAGCCGAGTTGAGGGGTGTGGTTGCCCCTATTGCGCGGGCAATCTTGCAACAACCGAAACAAGCCTCGCAACATTGCGACCCGAACTCGTCCCACAGTGGCACAAGACAAAGAATGCCCATCTGTCTCCACGGGACATCACCGTGAGCAGCAGCAAGAAGGTTTGGTGGATTTGCCAGAGGGGGCATGAGTGGCAAGCCGTGGTGGCGAACCGCTCGAAGGGAATAGGCTGCCCCTTTTGTGCAGGTTTCCTCCCCTCAGCAACGCACAATCTCTTGTCGAAGCACCCGAAGTTAGCTTCCGAGTGGCATCCAACAATGAACGGTTCGTTGAAGCCATCGGCTGTCGTTCCCGGTTCGCACACTTCCGTCTGGTGGATTTGCTCGTGGGGACATGAGTGGCAGGCAGCAATCAAGCAGCGCGTGGTAGGCACGGGCTGTCCGTATTGCGCGGGGCGTCGGGTTTCACCCGACAACTGCATGGCCGCACACTACGAAGACTTGGCTAAAGAATGGCATCCAGCTCGAAATGGAGATCTTCTTCCATCGCAAGTAACGCCAGGATCTGGAAGAATAGTCTGGTGGCGCTGCTCGAAAGGGCACGAATGGAGAGCTGCAATCGCCCATCGGGTCAAGGGCAGTCGTTGTCCGTTTTGCGCAGGTCGAATATCCACGCTGCAAACTTGCCTTGCCGCGACTCATCCCGACTTGGCCAAACAATGGCATCCGACGAAGAACGGCGACCTTAAACCAACAAATGTAACGCGTGGTTCTGCGCGGAAGGTTTGGTGGCGATGTGCGCAACGGCACGAATGGCAAGCAACTGTCGGCCATCGAGTCTCGGGCAGAGGTTGCCCTTATTGCGCCGGAAAACGCTTCACGGAAGAGAACTCCCTAGCTGTATGCCACCCGAAGTTGGCGATGGAGTGGCATCCTACGAAGAATCAAGGTCTCGTTCCGTCTGCTTTCTCCTGTGGTTCAAGCAAGTCAGTGTGGTGGCTTTGCTGTCGTGGCCATCAATGGAAAGCGCGCATTAGTCATCGATCGAATGGCAGTGAATGTCCAATTTGCGCCCGGATACCGAGGGAATATTCGACTGCAGACTAATAAAGTAACAAGGGACATGCTGATTCTTTGCACTCCAATCGTCTCACATCATGCGGAAAGCAACTCGGCGCGATGAGTCCCGGAGGGACTGCCCGCCCTTAGCCGGTGGTTGAGCGAGGAACGAGCGACACCACCGGATCACCGTCCCCGCACGCCACGCATCCCTCCGGGATGCCAGCCCTCCACGCACCGCGCATCAATCCAAATACCGATCCTCAAACGCCACCCCCGCCTTCACCAAAAACTCCACCAACTCCTCGCGAAAGGTCTTTGTGCGATGATGCTCCTCTTGGTTCGCGATGTATCGGCTAACGCTCGCCCGCGCCGTCGGGCTCACCGTGAACGCGCCGTATCCCTCCTGCCACGCAAACGCACCGAGCTTGATTTCCTCATGCACCCACACCGAGGACGCCTTTTTCAACTCGCGCATGAAATCCGCGAGACAATGCGTCGCTTTCAACCCCACGAGCAAATGCACATGGTCCGCCACGCCGCCGATGCCTTGGGTGAAACCACCGAGCCCGTTCACCGTGCCGCCGAGGTATTCGTGAAGCCGCTCACGCCACGCCGCATCAATCAAAGGCGCGCGATCCTTCGTGGAAAAGACGATGTGGTAATGCAGGGCGAGGAATGTCGAAGGCATAACGGTGAGTGGCTGGCATCCCGTCGGGATGCGTTGGTTTTCGCGCGCATCGTATCCGGTGGTGTCGCTTCGCTCAACCTCCGGCTAATGGCTCGAAACCCTTCGGGTTGATGGGCGGCGTTCGTTTGCGCAAGATTGCGATGGCGACGGAGCATTTGGATGAAAGGAGGAAGTGGGGCACGATGTCAGGTTTTAACCTTCCTGGTTTCATGGCTTCCAAATTCAAAATGAGGCAACACTCATTTACCCCTTTGCAGAATGGCGCTTGGGGCGATTGCGCTCCGGGGTGGTTTCGTGAAATATCCTGCCATGATTCTTGCCACCGATCCTGTCTGCAAAACGCACAATCCCGGAAGAGGACACCCGGAGCAAATCGCACGGTATGCCGCTGTGTATGACGCTCTGAACGCGGCGGGCATCGTCGCGAAGGCCACAGTGATCGGCCCGCGCGCGCTCACGCATGAAGACCGGTTACTCGCTCACGAAGCGCATTATCTCGAAATCGCCGAACGTGAAATCCGTGGCGGATACGATCACCTCAGCACCGGAGATACGAGCATCGGGCCGGAATCCTGGAACGCCGCAAACGCCGCTGCTGGTTGCGCGGTCGCCGCGACGGAGGCTGTGGTGAAGGGCGACGCGAAGACCGCTTTCTGCCTCATCCGCCCGCCGGGGCACCACGCGAACGCGGTGAAAGGGATGGGATTTTGCGTGCTGAACAACGTCGCCATCGCCGCCCGGTTCGCGCGTCGCCGGCTCGGAATCGAGCGCGTGCTGATCGTGGATTGGGACGTCCACCACGGCAACGGCACGCAGGATATTTTTTACGAAGACGGCAGCGTGTTCGTTTTCAACACCCACCAGTCGCCGTGGTATCCCGGCACCGGCGCGGCGCATGAAACCGGCGCAGGCGCGGGCAAGGGCACGACGCTGAACTGCCCGTTCCCCGCCGGGAGCGGACGCGCGGAAATCCTCGGCGCATTTGAAACGAAACTCGTCCCCGCGATGGAAAAGTTCCGCCCGGAGCTGGTGATGATTAGCGCGGGCTTCGACTCCCGCGAAGGCGACCCGCTGGGAAATTTCCTGCTCACGGACAAAGATTTCGCCGACCTCACAAAAATCGTCCGTGGCATCGCTGCAAAAACCGCCGATGGCCGCGTGGTGAGTGTGCTCGAAGGCGGCTACAATCTCGCCGGTCTGGCGAGCGCCGCGACCGCGCACGTCGGCGCGCTGGTTTGAGAATCCCTTTGACGCATCGGCGGTCGCGCCCGCATCTTCCGCGCTCACTTTTTTTCTATGGCAAACTACGATCTCATCGTCATCGGTGGCGGGCCTGCGGGCTACGTCGGCGCAATCAAAGCAGCGCAACTCGGCAAACGCGTCGCGTGCGTGGAGAAGGAACGCGCGGGCGGGACTTGCCTGAACTGGGGCTGCATCCCCACGAAATCACTGCTGCGCAACGCGGAGCTGTATCACTTGATGAAACATCGCGCCGCCGAGTTTGGCATGACTTTCACCGGGCTGGAATACGACTGGAGCAAAGTCATCGCGCGCTCCCGCGATGTGAGCGACAAGAACGCGGGCGGCATCGAGTTTCTCTTTAAAAAAAACAAGGTGGACTACATTCGAGGCGAGGCCTCGATGGACAAGGCGGGTGAGGTTTCCGTGACGGGCGCGGATGGAAAAGTGGAGACGCACACCGCGTCGAAAGTGCTCGTCGCCACTGGCTGCGTGTCGCGCCCGATGCCGGGGCTTCCTTTCAACGGAACGACGGTGATCGGCTCGCGTGAGGCGATGGTCCTGCCGAAGCAGCCCGGCTCGATGATCATCATCGGCGCGGGCGCGATTGGCGTGGAGTTCGCGTATTTTTACAACGCATTCGGCACGAAGGTGACGATGGTCGAAATGGCTCCGAACGCGCTGCCTGTCGAGGACACCGAGGTTTCGCAGGTGGTGGAGCGGTCGTTTGCGAAACAGGGAATCAAAGTGCTCACTAACACGAAAACGACGAAGACCGAAACGACCGCCAACGGCGTGCGCGTCACCGTCGCAGGCGCGGACGGCAAGGAGCAGGTGCTCGAAGCCGAGGTGTGCCTAGTGGCCATCGGCGTGCAGCCACTCATGCCCGGTGGGAAAATTTCCCTAGTGAAGACGGAGCGCGGTTACATCAAGACGAACGACCGCTACGAGACGAGCGTGCCGGGAGTCTTCGCAGCGGGCGACATCATCGGGCCGCCGTGGCTGGCGCACGTCGCGAGCTACGAGGCCGTGCAGGCGGTCGAGGGGATGTTCGTCGCTGGCGCGAAGCCGAAGAAGGTGACGGTGTTTCCGGGCTGCACGTATTGCCATCCGCAAGTCGCGAGCGTCGGCCTCACCGAGCGCGCGGCGAAAGAGGCGGGAAAGAAATTCAAAGTCGGCAAGTTCCCGTTCATGGCGAGCGGCAAAGCCCGCGCCATCGGCGAAATCGAGGGCTTCGTGAAGCTCATCTACGGCGAACCGCACGGCGAACTCCTCGGCGCACACATCGTCGGCCCCGAAGCCACCGAAATGATCGCGGAACTCGGCCTCGCCATCACCGCCGAGATCACCAAGGACGAAATCGAGGCCACGATCCACGCGCACCCCACGCTCAGCGAAGCCGTGCACGAAGCCACCGGCGTCGCCTACGGACACGCGATCCATATTTAATAGGAAACGCGCGGGGGATATTTCTGTATTGCGGCGAAGGCAGGAAATGAGGACGTTGCCTGCGGAATGAATTCGCCGGAACTACCGACGCAGTGGCAACGGAAGACGATGTGGAGGGCCATCACGGCTCTCTCCATCGCCACGATTACCGTTGTCTCGCTGGGTTTCATCTTCGCGTTTTCAAAGGTAATGTCCTTCCTCCAGCCCATCTTGGTGCCGTTTGCGATTGCAGGTGTGCTCGCCTATTTGCTCGAGCCCGTCGTCTCGTGGCTGGTGAAAGTGGGCACCACGCGGCAGCGCGCGGTCATTGGCGTTTTCGCAGTCACCACGCTCGCGCTGGTAGGCATCATGTTTTGGATCATCCCGGTGATTTCCACGCAGACCGCGAGGCTCGCACACAAAGTGCCGGACATGACCTATAAGGTGCGCGTGGGCGTGGCAAAATTCGGAAAGGACCTCCGCGACAAATACGGTCTGCGCATCGTGCCGGACGAATTCCTCGTCGTCCCAAAACCCAAGCACAAAGCAGAACCGCCGCCCCCGACAGCCGAAGTTCAAACAGCCGATCCCGCGAAGGAAGCCGCGCCTGTCGCCAAGCCTGCAATCGAAACTTTAGTCGCGTCTGTTCTTGCCACTCCTCCAGCCACACCAAAAGCACCAGCCGATACAGCAACGGCAAACACACCCGCTCAATCGGC
>JBEIQV010000103.1:0-10529 GCA_040376335.1 Verrucomicrobiia bacterium
ATCTGCAAGGCGGACCGTCGCACCTCGACTTGTGGGACCCGAAGGAAAATCTGCCGGAGAAAATCCGCGGGCCTTTCAAAAACATCCCGACAAAAATTCCGGGCGTCAATTTCACCGAAATCCTCCCGCGTCTCGCACAGCTCAACGACAAGCTCACGATGGTGCGCTCGATGAGCTACACGCCAAACGGACTCTTCAATCACACGGCGGCGATTTACCAAATCATGACCGGCTACACGACGGACAAAGTCTCGCCGTCCGGCCAGCTCGAACCGCCGAATGCGAAGGACTTCCCAAACTTTGGCTCGAACATCATCCGCCTGAAACCGCCGACGGAGCCGATGCTGCCGTTCGTGATGCTGCCGCGTCCTTTGCAGGAAAGTAACGTCGTCGGTAAAGGCGGCACCGCCGGTTTCCTCGGCAAGGGTTACGATCCCTACACGCTTTATCCGGACGGCGACGACATGGACATGACGAAGCTGAACCGCATCCGCGTGGATGATCTCAATCTCCGGC
Organism: Verrucomicrobiia bacterium; assembly: GCA_040376335.1. GTDB lineage: Bacteria > Verrucomicrobiota > Verrucomicrobiia > Chthoniobacterales > Chthoniobacteraceae > SXWH01. The sequence continues at coordinate 517 of JBEIQV010000103.1, forward strand.
CCGACGTGTTTGCGATGCGGCTGAAACGGCGCGCCTCGCTGCGGCAGTCCATCGAGCAGACGATGCCGGACATTGACAAGGCGGTGAAGAATTACCACCTCGACGAATACTACGGCCGCGCACTCGATCTCATCACCAGCGGCAAAGCGCGCGATGCGTTCTCCATTGATCAGGAAACGGAAAAAATGCGCGCCAGCTACGGAATGAACACCTTTGGACAAAGCCTCCTGCTCGCGCGACGTCTCGTCGAAGCGGGAACGCGCGTTGTCGAAGTCATCTGGCCGAAGTTTGCGAACTCGGACAATCACTCGTGGGATACACACATCGGCCTCACGCATCGCATCAAAAATCAGGCAGGCCCGATGCTCGATAACGGCTTCAGCGCGTTCATCGAGGACATGGATCAGCGCGGCCTGCTCGACGAAACGCTCGTCGTCGCGCTCGGCGAATTCGGGCGCACACCGGAGCGCGGCCTGAGCACCAGTGGCAACGTGAACAGCTCCGACGGTCGCGACCACTGGCCCTATTGCTACACGGCTTGCGTCGCTGGCGCGGGCATCAAGCGCGGCTACATCCACGGCGAAAGCGACGCCACCGGCTCCAGCCCGAAATCCGACCCGGTGCATCCCACCGAGCTACTCGCGCTCATCTACCACGCGTGCGGCATTGATCCAGAGACCATCGTTTACAACCACCTCAACCAACCGCGCGAGCTGGTGAAAGCGAAACCGGTCACCGCGCTTTTCGCGTAGCCGCGAGACAGGCGAACGATGCGCGCTTTCCGGCGGATTTGGAAAATTGGGATCGCGCTGCTTTGCGGATTTACTGCGTGCGGTGCGGAATTGCTGCGTCTCGAAAATGCACACGTCGCGGTCGAAATTGACCGCGAGAGCGGCGGCGTTCGCACGATTCGCGACAAAGAGCAGGCGCTGACTTATCAAGTGCCGGGCATCGGTTTCACCGTCACGACGGACGCGGGCACTCTGCTCTCGGAGAACGCGATATCGGTGAAGGAAATCAGCGGCGAGGTGGAACTGAAATTCGCCGGGCACGGTTTGGAAGTCGCTTTGCACTACCGGCTCAGACCCGATGATCGCTTCATCGAAAAGTGGCTCGTGATCCAATCCGCCGATGGAAAGCCGTATTTTTTGAAAGAGGTCGTGCTGGAGGATGTGACAGCGGCATCGCCGTTCTCCGCGATTCATTTCCACGACGACCAGACGATCTGGCGTTGCCCGATCAATTTCTTCCTGCGCGGTGAAAAAGGCGGCTGCTTCGCCGGGCTGGAATATCCGTGGTGGGAACACGAATTGCGCGGCAAGGACGGCTTCCGGCTCGGCTACAAGCCGAACTACCCGGCGGTCGCTGGCGAGGTGAACACGAGCGAAAAATATTTCCTCGGCGTGTATCGCAAGGAGGGTATCTCGCGTTACTCGCACGGGCCATATCCGGGTCGGCGCAAGACGACGCTCGTGGATTTCAAAAAGGACACCGGGCTTTTTCAGCACTTCAAAAACAAAAATATTCCCGACGAGGCCATGGAGCCGGAGGTGCTCGATTGGGGCGAGGTCTGGGCGATGCAGGATTTCATGCGCACGGTGCTGCCCGAGCAGCCGCTTCCGGAGGATGGATACTGGGTCTGGCAAAATGGCTGGTGGGCCAGTCTGTTTGATCCAAAGCCCGAGATCATCGACCGCCTCAAGGCTGCGGGCGTCCACGACATCATGACGGCGCACACTTGGTATGGGCGCGGCAATCACCCGTCGGCGGAGCCGTATCTCTCGCAGATGCGCGCGGAGCCACTGGGCTTTCCCGTGGACAAGGGAATTGCCGGACTTCCCGGCGCGGCCGGCCCGGCGGCCGGGCTGCACTCGCCGCACAATGTTTTCCTCGATCAATTCAAACCCGGCGAATTCACCCCGGACTTCCGCGCGCCGCCGGCCGTGGAGCAGTTCAGCGAACATGGCCGCAAGAACGGCGTCCATGTGAGCAGTTTCAGCCTGCCGGGGATCTGGCTCGACCAGAAACCGGAGTGGGGCTCGCTCGATGAGTCGGGCAAACCGAGCGAGTATCTGTTTGGCCGCAAAGTCTCCTGCCCGGCATGCGACGAATACATGAAATATCTGCTCGCGATCCACGAGGCGGTCTTCACAAAATACCAGCCGCGCTGGTGGGGTTGGGATGGGCGCTGGATGAGCTATTGGGAAGTGCCATCCTACCGGCCGGGGCCAAAGGGACTCGGAGCCGATCCGTGTTTTGCCGAAAACCACGGCCATCTGCCGGGCGACAATTTCTACCGCGAGTGGAAGAATATCCAAAGCTTCTTGGCCGAGGTTCGGCGGCGCCACCCCAGAATGTGTCTGGAAGAATACCTGGGCCTGAAACGCGGCGGGCCGTGGGCGCTGCCGCACCTGAACGCCGACGACGGTTACTATGAGAGCAACGGAGCGGACATGAATCGCCTGCAAACTTGGCACAACCAGAACGACCGCTTCCGCCCTGTTTACAAAAACTACGCCGCACTCTTCGGTGACAACTCTCGCAGCTTCCAATTCAACGTCCTCACCACCATCAGCACCACAGCGTATTGCCAGATCGGCCCCGGCTACAAAGCCCTCGCCCTCGCGGAGAATCAGGACTTTCTAAAAAAGTGGCGCGCATGGGCGACGACGAATTTCGCCTACTTGAAAGTGAAGCGCGATCTCTTCGAGTGCCCCGGATACTCGCCCGTAGATGGCAGCGCACACATCCTCGGCGACCGAGGCTTTGTGTTCCTCTTCCCCGACGGCTTCGATAAAAAGATCGCGCCCGAAAAGACCATCCGCGCATCCATCCCGCTCAACCGCTGGATCGGCCTGAAAGAAGACCGCACCGCCATCTACCAAATCACCGAAGTCCACCCCAACGCCGGAGCTGACCGAGGCACATTCCGCTACGGCGAAGACTTCCTCTACGACATGCCCAAAGACTCCGCCGCCATCCTCTCCATCGCACCCATCACCACAGATCAAAAGCCACAGTCCGCCCCTCTCAAAGCCGACAGCGAGGTGATCGTCGTCAAAGCCTTCACATCAGCGGAAAACTAAACAGCCCTCACCAACGTCGGCACGGCTTCGCATTTTTCCCGCCAGCCGGGGAAGTTCCAGTCGTTGGGGAAGGCGCGGCATTGGCGGGGTTTAACGGATTGGAGTTTGCAGTCGCGGCCTTCGAGCCATTCGCACGAGGCGTCTTCTTTTTCCAAAAGGGAAAGTCCTCGGCGGTCGGGGCGGAGACGGGTGTGACGCTGGATGAATTCGTCCTCGCCCATGCCGACGTGAGCGGCGATGGCGGCAATTTCGTCGGGCTCCACTTTCACGACGCCGGGCCAGCGGCAGCAGTTTGTGCAGCGCTGGCAGACGTAGTGTATGGAGAGTGTTTCGGGCACTCACCGTGGATTCCCGCTAAGAGGTCGGGCGTCAACGCGATTGTCGCAGTGCTTGACGGGCGCAGCACTCAACTGGAAAACGCACGCCCTCATTCCACTGAACCAAATCATTCCATGAACAAGACCGCCATTCTCGCCGCGACCATCCTTATTCCCATCAGCGCCAGCGCTGCCGTGGATTTTGTGAAGGATGTGCAGCCAATTCTCGAATACAACTGTGTGCGCTGCCATAACCCAGAGGCCACGGCTGTGAAGAATGGCGACACGAGCGTGGAGCTGGATACGAAGGCAAAGGCGGTTCGCGGAAAAACGGTGGTCCCTGGTGATGCGGAGAAGAGCAGGCTCTACACGACGACGATTCTGCCGGACGACGACGAGAAGCTGATGCCGCCGCTTGATGAGATCAAAAAAGGGTCGAGCACACGGCTGACGAAAGCAGAAACGGAAATCCTAAAAACTTGGATCACGGAAGGTGCGAAGTGGCCGGATGGCGTGACGCTTTTAGCCCGAAAAAGGGAAGTGAAACGTTACCCCGGCGATACACCAGAGCTGGCTGTGGAAATTCATGCGCAAATCCTGAAAACGAGCAAAGAGAAGACCGAGGCGGACATGAAGCCCTACACTGCGACCATCACGGGCACGGATGTGACGTTCGACATGGTGCCGATTCCCGGCGGGAAATTTAAGATGGGATCGCCCGAGAGCGAGAAAGGCCGCAAGGACGACGAGGGGCCGCAGAAGGAAGTGAGCGTCGAACCATTCTGGATGGAGAAATGCGAAGTGACCTGGGACGAATACCGGCTGTTCATGTATCACAAAGACGAGAAGGACGCCCGTGCGAAGAAGACTTTCACGCCCGAGCAGGAGGCTCTGAATAAAGCCGCCGACTCGGTGACGCATCCGACGCAGCCGTATGTGGACATGAGCTTCGGCATGGGCACCGATGGCTACCCGGCGATCTCGATGACACAGCACGCGGCAAACAAATACTGCCAGTGGCTCAGTGCGAAGACGGGACATTTTTACCGCCTGCCAACCGAGGCAGAGTGGGAATATGCCGCACGCGCCGGAACGACGACGGCGTATTTCTGGGGCGATGAGGCATCAAAGATCGGCGAGTATTGCTGGTGGGGGAAGAACAGCGATTTCCAGTATAAGAAAGTCGGTAAGAAGAAGGCGAATCCGTGGGGCCTCCACGACATCCTCGGCAATGTGTGCGAGTGGACGCTCGATCAATACGACGCTGGCTTTTACGCAAAAATGCCTGCTGCAAATCCGTGGAATAAAGCGACGCTCCCCTACCCTCACACCGCTCGCGGTGGCTCGTGGGACGATGAGGATGCGGCGGGTATGCGCATCGCCGTGCGCCGTGCGAGCGCCAAGGAATGGAAGCGGCAGGATCCGCAGCTCCCGAAGAGCTATTTCTGGCACACGGATGCACAGTTCCTCGGCTTCCGCGTAATCCGTCCGCTAAAGACGCCGACGCCGGAAGAGATGAACAAGTATTGGAACAACGGCGTCGAGAAAGACGACCCGCGTCTGATCAAAGCGGAGTAGCCGAAAGGGCTACACGACTTTCACGTGGAAATCGCCGAGCGACTGATCGGCGGGGCCGGTCTTGTGATAAACGAATCCGGGGATGACCACTTTCGTGGGCACGACATCGGCGAGAAAGCCGAAGGGTGTTCCGCCATTATCGGAGTCTAGGCTTGCGACACTGATCGTGCCGATTGTTTTGGCGGCGATGAATGTGTTGCTGAACGCAGACTGACCGGAGCGGATTGTGAAGCTGTTGATTTTGCTACCATCGAAAAAAACGCCGCCATCGAGCGGGCTCATCGCGTCGGCTGGCGAGTAGCCGACGAAGATAGTGCTATCTGAAATGGTGCGAGCGCTGAAGCTGCCGATGCAATCGCTGACGATATTCGCACCGTGGACGCCGCCCGCGATATAGGCACTGGTCAGCGCGTTGTTAAACGAGGCGTCACCACAGCTAAGCGTGAGACTGGCGTCGAAATCACCAGCGATGCCGATGCGCGCATCGCCCGTGATGCTGAGTGAAGTGATTGATGCTGCCTGCAACGTGGCAGCGCCCACTTTCGCCGCTTTGAAAAGCGTGATGCTGCTGCCCAAGTTGATTTCTGCGCCAGATTTCACCTCGTGAAAAGTGAGTGCAGCGCTGTCGGTAGCGGCGCCTTCTGCGATGATACTCGCGGTGCCGAGCAGATCACGGGCAGAGAATAAAACGATCTTGTCGTCTGCTGTGAAGTCGCCACCGATATCACCGGCGACCTTCACGCTATCAAAACGCTCCGCACTGAACGAAGCATCACCGATTCGAGTAGCCTTGAGTGTGGTGATGGCACTCGCCACTGCGAAAGTGGCCCCATCATTCACCACGCGCATCGCGAGCGTGGTCGGGAAAAATGATGCGCCACCAGCGGTGACGTGCGCAGTTCCAAGCACATCGCCTGAACTAAATGCCGTAAGCAACCCGGCGATATTGAGCTGCGCTGCAAACTCGCCACTGACAAGCAGACTATCGAGCGATGGCGCGGCCAGCGTGGAGTTCCCAAAACGCGCTGCTTTGAACAATGAAAGCTCCGTTCCGATGGAAAGGTCCGAGCCGTCACCGATGTTGCGGACGCGCACACTCGTTTTCACGCCTTCGCCTGTTCCGCTGAGCAAGTCCGCGCCGTCCACGAGATCGCGCACGTTCACCGAGCCGAGAATTCCGCTGAAAACAACGCCTCCGTCGGTGATGTTTGCAGCCGGTGCAGTGAGCGATTTCAGCCCCGCGCCGAGTGCCCCGGTAATCGCGCCGATATTCACCCGACCATCGCCGTGTGCGCCACGCTGAACCGTGACTGAAAGGATGCTCGTCTCGCTGTTCGTGTCATCGAGCGAGATGCGGGTAAGTCCACCGCGCCCATTGTGGTCGGGATCGTCGAGCACGAAGCCAATGAGACCGGGGCCGGTCAGTCTCACAGTGTATTTGTCACCGTCCGAGTCTGTGAATGTGCGCACTTTTCCGGGCATCACGGAAACGTCGCCGAGGTCATTGGCAATCAGCGGCATCATGCCATAGCTCACGAAATGACCGGACACTTCGCGAGCGAGCGGGATGGTGCGGAGGTTGCCGTTGGCGTCGAAGAGCGGAACCTTGGAGTTTGCATCGCTCAGTTGCCCGGCGCTCAGCGGGCCGCTGAAAACATCAATCGTCCCGCCGAGTTTGGACGCGGCACTTAGCGAGAATACTGCGCCCGATGAAAGCGTGGGCAGCGGGATATTTTGTGTGCCGTTGAGTTTGTCGAAATGGAAGATCAGCGGCGCACTGCCGGGGTCATTGCTGCTGATTGAAAGCGTGACGTTGTAAAGCGTGTGCGGCACTTTCGGCGCGAAGTAGCCGGTGCTTGCAACGAGCGTTTGAGAGAGACCGGTGCCGCTGCTTTTTCCGAGGATGGAACTGAGATAGGCGCTGTCGTTTTGATCCGTCGCTCCGTCGGACCATTGCTCATCGAGTGAGATGAGCGTGTTGCCAAAGACTGCGCCGGAGTCGCGTGGCGCGGTGTGCTTCATGATGTCGCCAACGGCGGTATCGCTCAAATGGCGGAGGCCGAGATTGTGGCCGAGTTCATGTGCAAGCGTGATGGCGAGTTGGTCCAGTCGTTCCTCGGGCGTGATGTTGGAAAAGAAATCGTCGAACTCACCGGAGAAAATCACTGCGAGATCGTTGCGATCGAGATTCCCAACGTCCGGCGAACCGGCGAGACCGAGCAGAGAATCCGCGCCGAGACCGAACAAATCACGAAGTGGGATGCTAGCGCCGGGGAAGCTCTTTTTCAGCAACGGACTCGCGCCTGAAATATCGAGCAGAATGCCGTTGTCGCCGCCGATATAGAGCGTGGTGAAGTCGCCGCCCAGAGGCTGCGAGGTCGTGAATTGCACATCGTAGAGCGAATACTTCGACTGCAATTTTGCAACGAGCGCAGCGACGAGATTCTCGACCGTATCCGATGATCCGATATCCGCAGCGGTAAATGCTGGCAGCGTTCCAGCGATACCGGGGCCAAAGTGATTCGCTATCGTGGCTCCGTCGAAATCCAGATAAACGACCTGCGGCGTCTCGAAGCGCACGTTGTCCACGAGCACTGCGGAATCGAGCACTCCATCGCCCACGTCACTGATGCGCATCTCGATATTGAGCGATGTGACGCCGTCCGGCACGACGTAGGTGAGCGTGAGCTTGTTCGTGCGGCCATCGAAGAACGTTCCCGGCGCGGGATCGCCGGTGAAATAGGCATTATCCACCGTGACGATGTTTCCGTTTTCGTCCTTCGCGTAGTTCGTTCCGTTGATGTTGATGGTGAACGTGTCGTTGAAGCCCGCGTGCACATATTCGGGGTATTCCTCGGTGAGGAACATAAAATCAATTTTGAGTCGCTGCTCACCGCCAACTGGCACTGGCAGTGTAAAAGAAACCGCTGCCGTGTCGCCAGCCTCGCCCGGAGCGCCGAGGTCTGTGCCTTGATTGCTGGAGGTGTTACCTATGCTCGTCACATGCGACGCGATACCGGTGCTGAGGATGAGAAAATCGCCGTCGCCGCCGCTGGGAAAGCCGAGTAGTTGGCCCGTCGCACCAAGAGTCAGCGTGGCAAATTCCGCAGAGTCGCCATCAAGCGAAATAGGCGTGCCATCCGGTAAGTCGAGCGCCCGTATGACCGAAAGCGGCGTCGCCGAAAGCACAAAACGTGGCTCCAGAACCTCGATGGAGGCAGGTCGTTTTTGCGAGGACTGATAGGTCATATTTCTGGGCCGAACTCTCGCCCGGCAAAAGCACGGTAGGCAGAGTCCTGCGTCTGTAAACGGGAAGTTCGACAAAGGAATTAGGCCCAGCGTTAGAAATTAAATCCGCGCCTTCCCCGCTGACCGAAAAAACTACTGGCTAGCCATGCGGCGGCCGACTTCCTCGAATTCCTCAAACGAGGAGACTGGCGGGAGCGGGATGATCCGAGCAGGCGTGTGCTGATTGGTGAGGAGTTCGATTTGACCGTTTGAGTGCTCGACCAGCGCCGAGCAGCTCTCGACCCAGTCGCCACAGTTGTAATACGTGGTCGAATCAATATCGCGGATCACGGGGACGTGGATGTGCCCGCAAACAACTCCCTGGACTTTCGTATCATCTGCAAAACGAACAATGCCCTCCTCGAATTTGCCGACGTAATTGACCGCGCTTTTGACTTTCCGTTTCGCGTAAGCGCTGAGCGACCAGTAACCGAGACCAAGGCGGCGGCGGATGAAATTGATGGGCGCATTCAGCTTCAGCAAAAGCTGATAGCCGACATCGCCGATATGGGCGAGCCACTGGGCACCCTGGACGACTGTATCGAGTTCATGGCCGTGGATGACGAGCAACCGGCGACCGTCGGCAGTGGTGTGAATGGCGCGGGGCTGGATGGTGATGTTCCCGAAATCGTGGTGATACGAGGAGACGAACTCGTCGTGGTTTCCCGGGATGTAAATAAGACGCGTGCCTTTGCGGGCGATGCGGAGGAGTTTTTGGATGACGTCGTTATGCGCCTGAGGCCAGTAAAGACCACGGCGGAGGCTCCAGACATCAATGAGGTCGCCGACGATATAGAGGGTTTCAAATTCCCGCTCGCGCAGGAAATCGAGCAGTGCATCTGCCTGTGCGCCTCGTGTGCCGAGATGAACGTCTGAAATCCAGCCAGTGCGAAAATGTTTTTGGTGCATGTGTGCAAATGGGGATGAAGAGCATGGAGAATCAACTGTGAAGTAATTGTGAATAACTTATTTTACCCTGCTGAAACTTCGTTGATTCAAAATTGTCACAAATGATGCATTGGTGAGGCTTTCGCACTTAAAAAAGCGCAGGGTGAAAACTCACCAAACCGAGCAATCAATCACCCCTAAATCGCTGGCAACCGCGCGAGCAAAGCATTCATTTCCTCCGCCGAATAGCGTTGCTGGGCGGGAACGCGAATCATGGTGAGGCCGATTTTTTCACAAACACGCTGGATGAATTCGCGGCTTCTCGGATCGTCACCTTCGCCGAGGATGATCGCGAGCTGTGGCCGATGTGCGAGGTCGCAAATGAGGAAGTCTATGCTTCTGGAACCCGCACGCGCGTGTGCGAGACCACGGTCGCCAGCTCCGTAGGTGACCGTGAGGAGATCGGCAAAACGAATCTTCGCGAGAAGCGTGTAGACCGTAGGGATGAGCGGGCGGAGCGCATTGAAAAAGGCGGATTCAGCGCCCGTAAAAATGGTCTCACACAGACGATACGGATCACTTTCCTCCATGCCGGAAGGGTGCTTGCGAATGGGGTCTTCTCCTCGTGTCCCGCGCAGCCGAGCAATCCACCAGCCGAGGCCGGCACCAACAACAAGAGCGAGGATGATGTAGAGGGCAATCACGGGCGGGATGTCGCGCTGTATAGCGGTGTCCTAGGCGGCTGGGAAGTCTTTCGCCATCAAAGCGTCACTTTCTTAAATTACACATTCGCCGTGCCGAGGACTAGCTGGCCGAGACGGGCTTTCAGCGCATCCACGCCTTCGCCGCTGTCGGC
>JBEIQV010000232.1:0-5387 GCA_040376335.1 Verrucomicrobiia bacterium
GGCCGGGGTGGCGGGCGAGCGCGGCGATGTTGTCGTATTTGTCGCGGAGGATGAGGCTGGTGGGGAGCCACGGGAATTTCTCGTGCGCGACTTCCTGCATACGGGCGAACGGCACGACGAGCGCGATGCCGGCGATGCGCTGCGGGAGTGTGTCGACGACTGCGCAGGCGATGCCGCTGCCGACGCTTTCGCCGAGGATGAAAAGCGGGCGCGTGTCGGCGGCGAGCAGTTCCTCGATGGCGGATTTTCCAGCGGCTGTGAATGAGTCCTTTCCCACGCTGCCGGGCCTCGCGCCGTAGCCGGGGTATTCAAAAAGAAAGACTTCCCACTTTGCGCCGCCATCGAGCGATTGGAATGCGTTGAGGTAAAAGGTGCGGTGCAGCGCGTAGCCTGCGTTGCCGTGGAAGACGACGAGCCGTGCGGAGGCGCGTGGGTTTGGTTTTCGCCAGCCGATGATGTGGCCCTTAGCATCGCGCCACGGCTCGACAGAGCGGCCCGCCTGCGCGAGCACGCCAGCCTCGGTGTCGCGCGTGGGGTGGTAGAGCAGGGAATTCTGGCAACCCGCGACGAGCAGAACGAGCACGGCGTAGGTGAGGGCGATAGTGCGCACGGCGATGATGAGAAGTCTTTTCACGGCAAGCCCGCCCGTTTCGCAGGCGAAACAAACGTGCGCGCAACGTGGGGGAAAGTCCGGCAGTTGTCAGTCGGCAAAATGAACGTCCGCTCTTGCCGGAAAAATGGAAACACGATTCCATTGATCCATGACCGCAATGCGCGCGCTGTGAAGACTCCTGTCCTCCTGCTTATTTTGTATATCACGCTAGCTCTTCGAGCAAGCGATGCCCCACCTATGTCTGAGCGCAAAGTTGCCGATATATCAGTGACGATCTCGGAAGACGCGAAAGTGAAAGGTATCTTACTCTTCCTTCCGAAGAGCATTTCCGCTTCACGCGCGGGCGAGGACTTCATCTTCGAATATACAGTTGTCAATATGCTCGAAGAGAAAATCTTTTTTCAGACGGTATCGGCGTTTGTCCCCCCTACATATCTCTCCGCAAGTTTCACCGCTCCAGATAGCGACTTTTCCCTAGTCGGAGGAGGAGCAGTCGCTATCCGATCTGGCACAAATTTCGCCCGCTATGCATTGCTAGACGGCTCTAAATACTACGACGATGGCACGCGCCAACCTCGTGACCGCCCTTTCTGCCTCTGCCCAGCCCGAATCAAAATACCAAAGGGGATCAAAGCTGGCTGGATTGCTCGCCTGAGGATTCATGTAAACGGCTACTTCCTCAAGAATGGCGAGCCATTCAAAGGGGAAATTGAGGTTTCGATACCCGTTACGAAATGAACTACCCCAGCAAGCGGACGGGGTTGAGGGCTTGGAGGGGTTTGGGGAGGAAGATGCCGTCTTTGCGGATGAGTTTGCCGTCGAAGTAAATCTCGCCGCCGCCGTAGTCGGCGTTTCTGCGCTTGTCGCAAAGTCGGCAGCGCGTATTCTCCAACTCATGATTCAGACCATCGAAGCCATCGTGGATGAGCACGGCGCTGTGCGTCTGCTCGAACCGCTCCATCTCGACCGCCGTCACCGAGCGTTGGTGACGATTCTGGCTGACGAGCCTTCGGAGGCGCATGAGACGGCGATTTTGAGTGAGCCTGCACTGGCTCAGGATTGGAATCGCACGGAGGAGGACGCCGCATGGTCACACCTACAGCAGGCTCCGTAGTTCTGGTTCCATTTCCGTTTTCGGATTTGTCGCAGTCCAAACTTCGTCCGGCAGTGGTGTTGGCTGGCGCGGAGCGCGGGGACTGGATTCTGTGTCAGGTCACGAGCAAACCGTATGCAGATGCTCGTGCTGTGGAACTCACGGACAATGATTTCGAGCGCGGCAGTCTTCGCGTTGTGAGCTACGCGCGACCAGCCAAGCTCTTCACGGCACACGAGAGCCTTTTCGTTTCCGAGGCGGGCGTGCTCGGTGTCGGGCCGCTCAAGCGAATCACGAATGAAGTGGTCTCCGTGATTCAACCCAATGTTTAGCCTAGCAGCCGGTCGGGGTTGAGGGCTTGCAGGGGTTTTGGGAGGAAGATGCCGTCTTTGCGGATGAGTTTGCCGTCGAAGTAAATCTCGCCGCCGCCGTAGTCGGGGCGCTGGATGCAGACGAGGTCCCAGTGGACTTGGGAGCGATTGCCGTTGTCGGCTTCTTCGTAGGCCTGGCCGAGCGTGAAGTGGAAGGAGCCGGCGATTTTTTCGTCGAACAAAATGTCGCGCATGGGGTGGAGGACGTGGGGATTGAAGCCGATGGCGAATTCGCCGATGTAGCGGGCGCCGGGGTCGCTATCGAGGATGGCGTTGAGTTTTTCCGAGTCTCCGGCGCAGGTGGCTTTGATGATTTTGCCGTTTTTGAATTCGAGGCGGACGGCGTCGAAGCTGGTGCCCTGGTAGATGGTGGGGGCGTTGTATTGGATGACGCCGTTGACGCTGTTGCGGACGGGGGCGGTGAAGCATTCGCCGTCGGGGATGTTGTGCTCGCCGCCGCACGGTAGGGCGCGGATGCCTTTGATGCTGAAGCGGAGGTCGGTGCCGGGGCCTTTGATGTGGACTTCGTCGGTGGCCATCATCGCCTCGGAGAGTGCTTTCATTCCGGGGATCAGCTTCGAGTAGTCGAGGGTGCAGACGCGGAAGTAGAAATCCTCGAAAGCCTCGGTGCTCATGCCAGCGAGCTGCGCCATGCTGGGCGTGGGCCAGCGAAGGACGACCCACTTGGTTTTTTCCACGCGCCAGTCGAGGACGGCTTTCATCTTTTTGCTGATGAGTTTCATCTGCGAGGAGGGAACGTCGGCCATTTCGGTGATGTTCTGTCCGCCGCGGAATGCGATGTAGGCGGCCATCTTTTTCATCTGCGCGAGCTGGACGGCGCTGTGGACTTCGAGCCCGGCCTCCTGCGCGCCGAGCGCCATTTCGCGTGCGACGCGGCTGTGGTGCGTCTGCACGAGCGGGATGGCCTTTGCCGCGCGGACGGCGCGGATGAGGGCGACGGTCATCTCGTCCGGGATGTCGAACATATCGAGGAGGACTTTCTCGCCGGGCTTGAGCGCGGTGGAGAAGGAGACGAGGTTTTTTGCGAGGTGATCGTAGCGCGGGTCGTTCATGTTGGCGGGGAAAGTAGCGACTCGCCCGCGCGTGCCAAGCGTCGAGCGACTTGCCCTGCGCAATTTGCCTCGCTAGGGTGCGCATTGTGAAAGAAAAGCTCGATCCAGACTGGCATAAGGCGCGCGTCGCTGCGCGCATTCTGCTCAAGGCGCGCACGCACCCGCTGAATGCGCGCGACAAGCGGCTGGCGCGGCTTTTCGCGGAGGATGGCGGGGTGAGCAACCGGCTGATTCAGCAGGGGATTTCGTATTGGGTGGCTCCGTATCAACTCGGTCCTGGCGGTAAACTCGTGACTCGCGTCTGCAATGTCTTGGTGCACTGAAATCCAGTGGAAAACACCAGCGGGAGAAGTGCTGCTGCGTCTAGTTGAGGAGTTGCCACGCGGGTGTCACTACGAGATCACAGTGTTTGGTTCGTCGCCAATCCAACTTGGAATAGAGCCGAGTTTCGCGAGTAATGACGTTGATATTTTTGCTGATGAGAATCGGGATGAGGTGCAGGCAGCCATCAGGCGGGCTGGTTTGGAAAAAGATCACGCGAAGGTTTTTGTGCAGTGTTGCTACGAGGCAAATTTCCGTGCTGGACCACGCTGGCGCCGTCGCCTTCACAGGGTTGAGGTTGACCATTGCACCATTTTATTGCCTCACCCAGTGGACATCCTGATCGCCAAACTGCACCGGCTCGAGGAAAAGGATCTGCGGGCATTTCGCCTTGTGATCGAGCGCACGGGGCACCCGACCGAGGACGAGTTTAGGGAGGAACTTCAAGCGGCGGTGGATTTGTTCCGGCCAAATTTCGACGAGAGTGTGCCAGGCGATATTACGACGAATACGCGGGTTCTCTGGCTCGAACTGTGGGCAAAGGATATAGATGTGAGGAAAGAAATCATCGCGCCCGCGCTCGCCCGCATCCGCGAAGGCTACGCGCCCGATCTTGCACGCGCGGATTACAAAGCGGAACTCCGCCGACTTTCCGAATCATGAGTAACAAAATCAAAACATCAGACGAACTCGCCACGCTCCGCGAACAGCTTGGCGCGCAGGGGCGGCGGCTGGTTTTTACGAACGGGTGCTTTGACCTGCTGCACGTCGGTCATGTGCGCTATCTCCGGCAGGCACGCGCGTTGGGCGATGCGCTCGTTGTGGCGGTGAACGGCGATGCGAGTGTCCGCGCGCTGAAAGGGCCGACGCGACCGGTAAACAGTGAAGACGACCGCGCCGAAGTGCTCGCTGCGCTGGAGTGCGTGGATTTCGTCACGGTCTTTCACACCGAGCGTGTGACCGATTTGGTGCGCGTCATCCGTCCGCACATTTACGCGAAGGGCGGCGACTACACGGTGGATTCACTCGACCCCGGTGAGCGCGGCGCTTTGAACGAAGTCGGCGCGGAAATCCGCATCCTCCCGCTCGTGCCGGGCAAAAGCACGACCAGCACTCTCGCCAAATGCCAAAGTTGAAACTCGGAATCCTCGGCTCGGGCAAAGGCTCGAACTTCCGCGCCATCGCCGACGCGATCGCGCGCGGCGAACTCGACGCGGAGGTGCGCATCGTCATCAGCGACGTGGAAAGCGCGGGCATCCTCACGCTGGCCCGCGAGCGCGGCTTTCGCGCAGAGTTCCTCGCACCGGGGCGTTTCAAAACGAAACTCGAACCCGAAGCGGAGTCGCGGCTCGTGGCGATGCTGAAGGACGCGGGCGTCGAGTGGGTCGTGCTCGCCGGTTATATGCGGATGATCAAAGCCCCGCTACTCGACGCTTTTCCCCGCCGCATCATCAACATCCACCCCTCGCTGCTGCCTGCATTTCCCGGCCTCGCCGCGTGGGAGCAAGCTGTGTTGGCAAAGGCGACGAAGAGCGGATGCACGGTTCATTTTGTGGACGAGGGCATGGACACCGGCGAAATCATCGCGCAAGCGGAAGTCCCCGTGCTCGCCGATGACACGCCATCGTCGCTCCACGCGCGCATTCAAATCGAGGAACACCGCCTTTACCCCGCCGCGCTCCGCCAAATCGCAGCAGGAGAGATCGCACTACCCGTCGCGCCGGGCGTGTGCTAGCGTCCCGCCGTGAACACAAAGAAACCCATGCGCATCGTAGGCCGCCGGAAGTCGGCGACGGGACTCCGTGCAGCGGACGGACTGCAACGTCTGGCGCAGGAGTTTCGCGGAGGAAAGCCGTTTGCACCGCGCGGGCTGTATCGTTTTCAAAGCCACGAAGAAGCTGACCAATGGATGCTGA
>JBEIQV010000337.1:0-3300 GCA_040376335.1 Verrucomicrobiia bacterium
CGGCACGTCGGACGATCTAGTGGTGGGCTTTCAGCTCACGCACTCGGGGCGCTTCTGCAAACCGAATGGCAAAACGACCTATGAGCCGCGCGTTGCGTTTCGGCATCCGATTCTCGATGCGAAGTTCAAGGTCACAAGCGATGCGCAGATTTTTACCGACGACGAAATCGAGAGGCTCATCGAGGATTACATCCGCGCGGCGCAAATCGCGTGGGACGTTGGCGCGGACTTCGTGGACATCAAACACTGCCACGGCTACCTGCTGCATGAATTCCTCGGCGCGCACACGCGGCCTGGAAAATTCGGGGGCAGCTTCGAGAACCGCACTCGCATTTTGCGCGACATAGTTTCAGGCATCCGTGCGAGCGGGAACCCAATCGAGTTCGGAGTGCGGCTGAGCATGTTCGACAAAGTGCCGCATCGTCCGGACCCCGCGCTGTCCGTGCCCGGCAAGCTCGGCCCCGGCATTCCCGAGGAGCACGCGCACGCGCTGCCGTATCGCTACGGCTTTGGAGTGGACCAAAATGATCCGACGCAGATCGATCTCACGGAGACATTCCAATTCGTCGAGTTGTGCGCCCAACTCGGCGTGAAAATACTGAACACGACCGCAGGTTCGCCCTACTACACGCCGCATATTCAGCGACCCGCTGCGTATCCGCCGAGCGATGGTTATCAGCCGGCATATGACCCTCTGATAGATATCGAGCGGCAGGTGCAAGTTGTTCGTCAACTTCGCACGAAGGCGTCGAAGGACATGGTCATTGTGGCATCCGGGCTCAGCTATTTGCAGGAATACCTTCCGCACGTTTCGCAATATCTCATTCGCAATGGGTGGGCGGATATCATCGGCATCGGTCGTGCAGTATTGAGCTATCCGCACATGCTTGTTGATGCCGCGTCGAAGGGTGAGTTGGAGAAACGCTTCATCTGCCGCACATTCAGCGATTGCACCACCGCACCACGAAACGGCCTCATCAGCGGTTGCTACCCCCTCGACAAATTTTACACAGCCAAGCCCGAGGCGGCGGCTTTGAGGGAAATCAAAAAGCGCTTCGGTGCGTGATTCATTTCTTTTCCGTTGGAGGCGCGAGGTTGCTGCGCAGCCACGCGAGCACGTTGGCGACATCGGCGGGCGTGAGTCCTTCGGCGAAGGATGGCATGAGCGAGGTAGCGAGGCGGCGCACGCTGGTCACATCTTTGCGCAGTAGCACTTGCTCGACGCCGTTCGGTAAAACCAAGGTGAGGCTGGTGGCTCCGTCCTCTTTCAAGATGCCAGTTGCGGTGTTGCCATCAGCCATTTGGACAAGTGTCGTCTCGTAGCCGGGACGGATATGTTCGTTCGGCATGAGGATTTCCTTGAGGAGCGATTCCTCCGCCATGGCGAGTTGCCCCATCAAGTCGGGACCGACTTCGTGACCTTCGCTGCCGATGCGATGACACAGCGCGCACGTTTGGAGAAACAATGCGTGTCCGCGCCCGAGGTCGCGCTGGCCCGCGAGCGCGGCGACATATTTGCGAAATGTCTCGTCGCTGATGGTTTCAGTGGCGGGCATTTTACCGGCCGGCACGAGCGTTTCGGCGTCCGCAACTGCCGCAACGAAGGTGTCTTCGAGCATGCGCGTGGCCTGACGAACTTCGACATTCGGACTGGCGGCCAGCGACGCGAGCGTGGCGCGGGCGGATTGGTCACCGAGTGGTTTGCGTGGGGCGTTCTTGCGGCCCTTTGCGAGGGCGTTGAGCACGGTGGCTTGCGCTTCGGGCGTCGCGGTGGCGATGAGCATGAGCGCGCGGGAAAGTTCGGTTTCATCGCGGCGCGCGGCGATGGATTGCGCGAGCGATGCGAGAAACGGTGCGGGGGCCTTTGGTTCGCCGATGAGCGCGGCCAGCATTTCCACTCCTCGCCCGTGCAATGACGACAGGATGGCAGCATCCATCCAGCGCACGGAAAGGTGCTCCAATGCAAAGCGCGCCAGCGTGGCGAAGGCCGCCGGGTCGCGCGTCTCGCCGATGCTCAGTGCGACTTGAATTTGCACGCGCGGGTCTGTTTCGCCGGGCGCAGCCTTCAACACGGAATCGAGCAAAGCGCGGTCCTCTTTGTTGGCAAACCAATGGTCGGCGAGTTGCAGTGCGTGGATGCGAACAGCCGCGTGGGTGTGATTGATGAAAGGCTGCACGTCGGTTGGCGTGAGCACGCCGAGTTGGTCGAGCGTGCGGAGCGCCGTGATGACGGCGGAAGCTTCAGCATTCGGTGCGGCCAGCAATTCGCGTAGCGCCGAAGCGGCATTTTTTTCTCCGCGTTCGACGAGGAGACGCTGTGCAGTTTGCCGTCGCCAGAAAAGCGGGCTGGCACATTCACGGGCGAGATTCTGCACGTCGAGAGCGCTCATGTCCGCCGAGGGCGCACGCGGCGCATCCTTATGGGTGAGCCGGTAGATGCGACCACGGTCGTGCCCGGCATAGACGCCGTATTGCTGCTGCAAATGACGCGGGATGGCCGAGTAGTCCTCGATGATTTCGCGGTAGTAATCGGTGACCCAGATGGAACCGTCCGGGCCATGCGTGAGGTTCATCGGATGACTCCACTGGTCGCTGGTTGCTGCGAATTCCGACTTCTCCTCGCTTGGCGCGCGGCGGAGTTTCAGTGCCGAGCCATCTGCCTCGATGAGCGCGCGATGGATGAGATTGCCCGACGGTTCGCAAACAAAATACTGCCCGTGCAAACCGGGCAGTGCGTGGTCCTGATAAATCATTGGCCCGCAGGCGGAGGTGAACCAGCCGCTCGCCTCGCTCTCCGCCGCGCCGTAGCGGGAGTTGTAGTATTTGAAATACGCCGGGTCATCCGCGCGTTTCTGCCGCCACGGATGCGGCTGCGAAATCGGGTAGGCCCGCCGGTCGCCGGTGTTGGCTTCGAGCGAAGGCGTGGCTGCATCGGGATTGCGCGCGAGATAGCGCCACGGAATCGGCGCGATGCTGATACCGGGAGAAGTCGTCGTCACCGTGAAACGTGCACCCGCTTCCGTCATCGCGAAGCCGAAGGTCTGCGTGTTGCCCGTCACTGGTTCAATCGCGCTGCCGTCTGCGCGAATGCGAAAGTCGGTGCCCGGCAACTGGACGGGCGCGACCAGATGCGGCCCGGTGATTTTTCCGCCGTCCCATCCGCGCCCGAAATAAATCCAGCCATCCGCGCCCCACTGCGGCGCATTGATGCCGCGCTCCAGCTCGCCGGTCGGAAAACCGCTGAACAGTTTCTCCCGCACCTCGGCCCGGCCATCGCCATCGCGGTCCGCGAGGAAGACA
>JBEIQV010000298.1:0-3927 GCA_040376335.1 Verrucomicrobiia bacterium
CGCCACACGCTACGCCAAAAACACCGCCTCCTTCCTCGCATCTGTCCATATCCGCTGCCTCGCCCTCTGGCTCGCCGTCTCGTGACTACACTATCTAGTCACCTGACCATCGGTTCCAACCACAAGGACGCCGTCGGATATCGAATCGAAAGTGGCATTGAGCGCAGAGAGCGAACGGTCGAGCGCAGCAGCCGCACCGCGCCACTGACACAGCAACCAGCCGAGAGTAAGCACTGCCGCAGCGAGTAAAATAACCGCACCAAAGCCAGTGAGCGCGATGGTCGAATCAATAGCACCAAGCGTTTCAGCGCGGAGCGGAGCGGCAGCTACCATCGGCAGAACAAACGTAGCCAGTCGGCCCGCCCGACTACCATGAAGGCTCCTGCACAATATGCATGGTTGATTTCGACTCATTTTGGAGAACATTGGACGCACTTTAGAAGCTAGCAACAAAAGAGATACAACGGATTTTTTCGGTCAGATTAGAATGGGAACTTGGTCAGGTCGCCGTTCATGAAAGTCCAATGGGTGCTGCCGGCGCGCGCGACTCCCTGCACATTTTTCCCATTCGTATAAAGAATGAGCCGGTGTCCGTCGCTATATCACCGTGCTGTATGTGCGGCTACCGCGGCGGAGGCGTCCATGGCAAGACCACCGAGCTGTCACTCGTAAATGCGCAGCCGGCCCGCGTCGTCAAAGAGATTCTCACGTAGAACGCCTTGACCCCCGCGGCCGGTCGTGCATTCTTGCATCGCCTTATAGCGATATTCCACATGCCACGTCTTCCGCGTCCAGCTCTCGAAACGATTGCCGAAACATTCCGCGCACTCTCGGAAGCCACACGACTGGGCATTTTGCAGGAGCTGAAGGAAGGCGCGAAGACGGTGAATACGCTCGTGGAGGCGATGGAGCTTTCGCAGGCAAACGTCTCCAAACAACTTCGCGTGCTCTTCGATGCGGGCTTCCTCGCCCGGGAGCAGCGCGGCACGCAGGTCTTTTATTCGATTAAAGACAAGTCCGTGCTCAAGATTTGCGAGCTGGTTTGCGAGCGCCTGAACAAGCAGGCACTCGCGAACCTCGTGAATTATTCCATTTAACCCATCCAAAAAATGCGCGGTTCTTTCATCTCCCGCGGCGGATGGTGGGTGCTCATCCAGAGCATTCTGATGCTCGCCGTGCTGACACTCGGGCCGATTGCAAAGGGACATTGAGAGAGTCGCGCGGGATTTTGGATCGGCGGGATTCTCATCGTCGCCGGCGCGTATTTTGGCATTGCAGGAACGATTGCGCTCGGGAGGAACCGGACGATTTATCCGCGCCCGCTTCCGGATGGCAAACTCGTGCAGAACGGAGTTTACGGTCGTGTTCGACATCCGCTCTATGCGAGCCTGATTTTCCTCGGCGCCGGATAGGCGCTTGTCTGGGCCAGTGGTCCGGCCGCCATTGCGGCGCTTGTGATGATTGGTTTTCTTGATCGCAAGGCGCGACACGAGGAGGAGTGGCTTGCGGCCACATTCTTGAACTACCGCGAATACGCCACGCGAGTCCGCCGCTTTTTGCCGGGAATCTACTGATTCTGAACAATCCAGTTGACACGCACGTTAACATATCGCTGTATGGCGATATAACACTTCACACCATGGACATCATCACACCAAAACAACTCAAATCACTTCAGGAAAACGGCGAGGCGACGTGTCTTCTCGACGTTCGGACTCCCGCGGAACACGCAGAAATGCACGTTCCAGGCGTGCGTCTCGTGCCTCTCGACCGGCTCGATTGCGCAGCACTCGCAAGCACGGACGGGGTGTCAAAAGACAAGCCGGTCTATATTCTGTGCCGCTCCGGAGCGCGCGCCAAACAGGCGGCGGAGAAAATGGAAAAGGCGGGCTTTTCAAAATGCACTGTCGTGGAAGGCGGCACGCTTGCGTGGGCGGAAGCGGGGCTTCCGGTAAACCGCGGAGCGTCAAAGGTAATCTCGCTGGAGCGACAGGTGCGCATCGCTGCCGGCGCGCTCGTGCTTGGCGGGGTTCTTTTGGCGAGGTTTGTCGACCCTGCTTTCATCTGGCTCTCCGGCTTCGTCGGGGCCGGTTTGATTTTCGCGGGGACCACGGACTGGTGCGGAATGGGAATGCTCATCGCGAAGATGCCGTGGAATCAATGCGCCGATAAAACCTGCTGCACAAAGTAACGCCATGAATCGAAAGACAATCGTGATCGTGGGCGGCGTGGCCGGCGGCGCTTCGTGCGCGACACGTCTGCGCCGCATGGACGAGGATGCCGAGATTATCGTGCTTGAGCGCGGACCTTATGCGTCGTTTGCGAACTGCGGACTGCCTTACCACGTCGGCGGCGTAATCGAATCGGAAGATGCCCTGCTCGTGGCCAAAGGCCCGCTCTTTAAAGACCGCTTCGGAATCGACCTTCGGACGGGAAACGAGGCGGTGAAGATCGATCGCGAGCGTCGCGAGGTCGAAGTTCGCGAGGTCGCGACCGGACGCTTTTACCGCCAGAGCTACGATGCTCTCGTGCTTGCTCCCGGAGCCAGCCCGCTGCGCCCGCCGCTGCCGGGCATTGATTTGGCGGGCATTTTTACGCTCCGAAACATTCCCGACATGCGACAGATCAAAACGTGGATTTCCGCACGCAATGCGAAATCGGTCGCGATCATCGGCGGTGGGTTCATCGGACTTGAGATGGCGGAAAATTTGCGTCACCTCGGCCTCACGGTCGCGCTTCTGGAGATGCTTCCGCAGGTGATGCCGCCCATGGACCCCGAGATGGTCGCGCCGGTTCACGATTTCCTTGTTTCGAAGGGCATCCGGCTCGTGCTCGGAACTGCCGTCTCCGGCTTCTCGGAACGGGACGGTCGCATCGAAGTGCAGACAAAACACGGCGTCGCGGACCGTGCGGAGATGGTGATTCTCGCAATCGGCGTGCGCCCGGAAACAGCGCTGGCAAAGGACGCGGGCCTGACACTCGGCGAGCGCGGCGGCATTCGAGTGAACGATGCGATGCAGACGAGCGACCCGCACATCTGGGCGGTCGGCGATGCAGTGGAAGTCCGCGATCGTGTTACCGGAGCGTGGACGCTGCTTCCGCTCGCAGGTCCGGCGAACCGTCAGGGCCGAATCGCGGCGGATGCAATCTGTGGACGCAGCGCGCAATTTCACGGCACGCAGGGAACGGCGATTTGCGGTATCTTTGATCTGGCAGTGGCCTCCACCGGAGCGAGCGAAAAAGCGCTGGTCCGCGCGGGCGTCAAAGGCTGGGACAAGGTTTACGTCCACGCTGCGAATCACGCGGGCTATTATCCGGGAGCCTCACGAATTCATCTGAAGCTGATTTTTCGCACGAGCGAC
This sequence comes from Verrucomicrobiia bacterium, assembly GCA_040376335.1. Classification (GTDB taxonomy): domain Bacteria; phylum Verrucomicrobiota; class Verrucomicrobiia; order Chthoniobacterales; family Chthoniobacteraceae; genus SXWH01. The sequence continues at coordinate 3,363 of JBEIQV010000298.1, forward strand.
GGATTGATTCTCGGTGCGCAGGCGGTCGGCCGGGCGGGCGTGGACAAGCGAATCGACGTGATCGCGATGGCCCTCCAGAAGGGCGGCACCATCTACGACCTCGAGGAAGCGGAGCTTTGTTACGCGCCACAATTCGGGTCTGCAAAAGATCCGGTGAACTTCGCCGGAATGATCGCAGCCAATCATCTGCGCGGAGACAGTCCGCTGCTCCAGTGGAGCGACACGCGGATTGCGAGCTTCGATTTGCTCGATGTCCGCGATGAGGACGAATTCGCGGAAGGGCATGTGCCCGGCGCGCGCAACCTCCCGCTCAATTCGCTCCGTGCCGCGCTCGGCAGTCTGCAAAAGGAACGCCCGCTGGCTGTTTACTGCGCCGTGGGCGGTCGCGCGCACAATGCCGTGCGACTGCTCCGCCAGCATGGTTTTAATGCGGTGAACATCTCCGGCGGATACACGACCTGGCGGCACATGAATCCCGTCGGAAACAATTCGTAAGAAAAGTAGAATCGACGCGGCGCTCATTCCGCCAGATGGCGCGGCGTGGAGCGGAGTCGCGCCACATACA
>JBEIQV010000065.1:0-12974 GCA_040376335.1 Verrucomicrobiia bacterium
CATAGCCCAGCCGACCATCGCGAATGAATAGCGCCTTCCCATTTGCCGCCCATTTTCCGTTCGGCGAACATTTGGAAAACAACGTCCCGTCTCCTTTCGTTTCGAACTTCACCACTGCCGTAAAATCCACACCGAAATCGACTTTGGCATCAGGAAAATCCGTCGCCCCTTTTTGAGCGCTCGCACCACTCTTCACATCCGCCGCCGCAACTTTTCCATCCGTCCACACCCGCACCACTGGCGCGCCCTTCGCCGGATGCTCCACCGCGATGTCATGCTCAGCGCCCTTCGGCAGAGTGATGGAAAGTTCGCTACCCACCTTCACCGTGCCCGTGGCTGGTGCGGAGAACTCAACATGCAGTCGGTAATTTGCAGGCAGCTCGGCTGTATCCAATGGCATCGCATCACGCGGCACCGCAGCCGTTGCAAAAACTGGCAGCGCCAGTGCGAAGATTGCAAATTGCACGAAGGGAATACGGAAGATTTTCATAAGGAGGTCTGGAAACTCCACACTCGGCAGCAGAAACACAAGCCGCCATGCAGCCAGTTCAGACTAGCGACGGACTACCGCATCAATCGCGAGAGCGCCCACAGGACTAGGATACATGCAGCGAGCAGGCCGAGAATTGCAGCAGCCGCCTTCACTGCCTCGCGGGAACTCATTTTGTTTCTTGTGCGCCAGTCGTCGTCCATCATTGCACTCCTTTTTTATAACCAAAGAAGCCCCGGGATTTGATCAACTCCGCCACTGCGGCAGGCACCATTTTTTCCCATTCGGCATCGCGCGCTACGATGCGATTGAGGACGTCGCGGCTGAAGATGGAAAGGCATTCTGGTTTGAAATTATCAAGCCCGATAAAGCTGCCTCGGTCGCGCAGATACTCGTAGAGCTTTTGGAGTTCGGGCGCGACTTGCAGCGTGTCCACAGTCGAGAGCGTGCCACCTACTTGCTCCTGAAGTGGATAAACAAAGAGTTTGAGATCGTTTTTGAATAATCGCCCGAAGCTTTCCAGAATGCCGCCGGGCAATTGTGTGTAGTATTTTTCCTGAAAAACCTCCTGAAGCGTAGGCACGCCGAGAACTAGACCGATGCGCTCTTTCGTGATGCGCGCGAGATAGGCGGCGAGGCGGAAAAATTCGCTGTAGTCGGAGACCATCACCGTCATCCCGCAGGCGCTGAGCACATCGGCGCGGGCGAGGAAGTCCTTTCGATCCATCGCGCCGGTCGCGAGCAGATTGTGCATTGTCAGTTCCATGACTTGCACCACAGGTTTGCCTGCGACGGATTCATCTGCGGTGAATTTCTCCATCGCGCAGCGCATCATATCCACGTTCACGTGTGTAACCGGACGAAAACTACCGCGCTCGACGAGCACAGCTTTACGATAAAAAACCTCGCTCTGCTGGAGCACCGCCCGATCCGGCCCGAACATAGCCGCTCCGCTCAATCCGACCTGCACGAGTTTCAGCGCCATGAGGCGGTTGTCCACGTTCCGAAATTCGATTCCGCTGAACTCGATCATATCAATCTCGATGCGCCCGGTCGTGAGCCCGTCGAGCAGACTTTCCACAAGATGCTCCGGCTCGTGGTGGAGAAAAAACGCACCGTAGCAAAGATTCACGCCCACGATGCCGAGTGCCTCCTGCTGGGCTGCGGCGTCGGTATCAAGCATCCGCACGTGAATGATGACCTGGCTGGGATCATCATGAGGCTGCGCTTGAAATTTCACACCGAGCCAGCCGTGGCACTCGTTAGTGCCGGCGAAATTACGCGTGGCCACTGTATTCGCGAACGCGAAGAACGAAGTGCTGTCACCTCGCGATCCCGAAAGACGTTCGATGTTTAGCGCGAACTCATGATTCAACATCGCCTGTAAACGCGAGCGTGAGACATAGCGATCCGCCGTGCCGTAAATCGCGTCGCTCACCGCCATGTCGTAGGCAGACATGCTTTTTGCCACCGTGCCGCTCGCTCCGCCTACGCGGAAAAACCACCGCACGACTTCCTGCCCTGCGCCGATTTCTGCGAAGCTTCCATACCACCGCCTGTCGAGATTCACCCGCAACGCCTTTTGATGAGTATTCAATTTGTCGTTCCCCATGCCGTGCAGTTTCTTAAAATTTGCCACGGTGTCGAGCACCGACGTTTAAGCTGAAAATTCTAAGCCCGATAGCGCGACCGGATTGACCATGTGTAATGAAACATCGGTTGCAGCCCGCCCGTATGGGTGCTAAACAGCCTACAACTATACGACCATGAACATTCCATTCACACCAACCCTCGCGAATATGTCGCCGATGACGATGCTCTTCGTCTTCTTCATCCTCTTGATGATGTTCGGAGCGAAAAAATTGCCCGGTCTCGCAAAGGGGCTCGGTGAAGCCATCCGCGAATTCTCCAAAGCCAAAAACGACATCCATGACGAAATCCTGCGCGAGCCTGTGAGCCAGCCAGCAAAGCAAATCGAAACGCAGACCGTGCAAACGCAATCCGTGCCCGGCACACAGCCCATCGCCAGTCAGCCAGCCGAGCCAGTAACGGCAGACCAAAAATCGGGAACCGTCGCGTAAATCACAACCACCAAACTTTCACAGAAACAGGCTCGCCAAACAGGCGGGCCTGTTTCTTTTCTCCCAATCCGATGAAACACCTGCTGCTCCTCCTTTTCCTCGCAGTCACTCTCCACGCTGAAGAACGTGATCCCGCAAAAGGAATTATTTTTTGCTCTTACAATGTGCGCAACTATCTCGGCGACGATCAGTCCGCGCCAGCCGATCGCCGAGCCAGGCCAAAGTCGGAAAAGGAAATCGAAGCGCTCATCTCGGTCATCAAGGAAATCAACCCGGATATCCTCGGCGTTTCCGAGATGGGTTCGCCGAAGATGTTCGAGGACTTCAAAGCACGGCTGGAAAAAGCCGGTCTCACTTACAAAGACAGCGAGTATCTTCAGGCTGGCGACACGGATCGCCATGTCGCGTTGCTTAGCCGCTTTCCCATCGTAGAGCGCAACTCCGCAAAGCGCGTCACCTTCACCCTCAATGGCAAAGAGGCTGAAATGAAACGCGGCATCCTCGACGCCACCGTGCAAATCACGCCCGCATACCGCCTGCGTTGCGTAGGCGTGCATTTAAAATCCAAACTCCCGACGCCCGAAGGCGAAGCGCTCATTCGCAGACACGAAGCTGCGAAACTCCGTGAGCATCTCGATGCCATTCTCAAAGCAGCGCCCAACACGAACCTCATTTGTTATGGTGACTGCAACGATACGAAGAACGAGCCGATGTTTGCCGAAATCACCGGAGTGAAAGGGTCGCCCATGCACATGAGCGACCTGTGGGCAAAGGACTCACTCGGTGATCGCTGGACGCACTATTGGAAAACCGCCGACCAATACTCCCGCATTGATTACCTCTTCGTCTCACCTGGCCTCTGGCCTGAGACACTCCGCGAAACTGCGACCGTCTATCGCTCGCCAAATTGGTTCGAAGCCAGCGACCATCGCCCGGTCTTCGTCACCATCGTGCCGAAGGAAAAATCCCGCTAAACAAAAACGCCCGCCCTCGCGGATGCAAAGGCGGGCGTCGTGAAATTTTGCTGCGCGTTACTTGAGAGCGTTTTCGATCACGCTTTCGTTCAGAGCGGCTGGATGGCCCTCCCAAACAATCTTGCCGTCTTTCCCGACAACAAATGCCTGCGGAATCCCACTGATACCGAACTGCTGGCTCAGCTTGCCGCCTTTATCAATCGCCACGTTGTATTCCATCGGCACGCCTTTGCGGAATTTCTCGATGGTGGCCTTGTCCTCATCGGTGACGCCGATAATCACGAGCCCTTTGCCCTGATATTTCTTGTTCAACTCATTGAGGTGAGGAATGGACTTGCGGCAAGGCGGGCACCACGTGGCCCAAAATTCAACGATGGCTGCATGCCCCTTTAGGTCGGGTGCTTTGCCCATGTAGTCCACGCCGAGCGCGGGTAATTCTTTGCCAACCCAGTCCTTGGGCGCGGCGGTGCAGGCTTGTGTGAGGCCGAACGACAGAGCGACGGCTGCGAATAATGCGAGGTGTTTTTTCATAGTTGGTGAGTGTGCGACGTGGAAGATGCCCACATCGTTCAAAGTTGGGAGTAAAAAGTCGCAACCTTATTCCCGGCGTCTTGCTTCCGTCCGCCAACATCCGTCATCCTCGGCTCATGCGCCCACTCTTCTTTCTCCTTTTCGTTTCTACAGCCCTCGCCGGTGAAGTTCGCGAGGACTGGGCACGCATCACCGCCCTCGATGCCGGCCCCGGCGTGCAGCCACAGACCGCCGAGGAAGCGCGTCAGCTTTCCCTCGCGCATTTGGAAAAACAGGAGCGCGCGCTGCGGGATTACATGGTCGCCCACAGCGGCGATGAAAATGCGTGCGATGCACGGCTCCGACTTTCGCGTCTATTGGGACTACGTGCCGAATTGAAAGGCGAGCCTGCGCCTGAGGAAGCGGCCCGCCTGCTGAACGACGCGCAAATTCTCGCGACCACTCCCGCTCAACAGACCGACGTGGATTTCGCCAGAGTCTCCGAAAGAATGCGCAGACTACGAGGCAAACGCCCAAGCACTCTTGAGCGCGACACTTTGCTCGACGCCGCGCAAGATTTCCAACGCAAACACAGCGGAGATCACCGCACAGGAGCTATGCTCGCCGAGGTCTCACGTCTTTTCGATAGTCAGCCTAAGACAAAGGAAGCGCTGCTACTCAGTGCGCAGAAACTCACTAAAAACCCAGGAACTCGCGCGCAAATCGCGGATGACCTGAAACGCCTTTCGTTTTTTGGAAAGGTGCTGCCTCTGCGCTTCAGTGGGCTTGATGGAACTCGCGTTGACGCCAAGGACTGGCGAGGCAAGCCCGTCATCATCGTTTTCTTTGCAACATGGAGTGCTCCGTCTAAAAAAGCGTTCACGGACTTAAATCTCAACGCCAAGGACGCCGTATTCATCGGCATCAGCCTCGATAGCGACCGCAAGTTGCTCGACACATTTCTCGCCGAGCAAAATGCAAAATTTCCCATCGCTTGGGATGGCAAAGGCTGGGAAAGCCCGCTGGTTCAGGCACTCGGCATCAACTCCCTGCCCACCACATGGCTGCTCGATAAAGACGGCCTCCTCCGTTCGCTCGACGCACTCGATGAAACCGGCGCGCAACTCAAAAAGCTCGCTCGCTAATCACTGCGCGCGCAGGGGCACGAGCGGTGGGAAGTAAGTGCCCGCCGGCTTCCCGGCAGCGGCACGTCCGATTTCTCCAGCGCGGCGTCCGCTGGCGATGACCGTGGGGATTCCCGCCTCCACTGCTGCTTGCACCGCCTGAAGCTTTGACGACATTCCGCCGACGCTCAGTCGTCCCTTTTCCTCGCGCACAAACTTCGCCACGTCGCTGATGTCGTCCACACGCGCGATGGTTTTTCCCTTCGCATCGAGCAGTCCGTCAACGCTCGTCAGCAGCACGAGCAAATTGGCCTCGGCCAAAATCGCGACCTCAGCGCTGAGCCGATCATTGTCGCCGAAATTCAACTCCTCCACCGCCACCGTGTCGTTCTCATTGATGATCGGCACCACGCGGCTCGCGAGCAGACGCGTGAGGGTGTTGCGCACGTTTGCGTAGGCACTGCGGCTGTCGAGGTCCGCATACGTGAGAAGGATTTGCGCAACCGTCAGTCCGTGTTTTTGAAAGTGCTCGGTGTAAGTGGTCATCAACCTCCCCTGCCCCACGGCAGCGCAAGCCTGTCGCGCGGAAAGTTCCGCCGGACGTTCATTCAACCCAAGCGCGCCGAGCCCCGCTGCGACCGCCGCACTCGATACGACGAGAACTTCGTGCCCCGCCGCCACCAGCGCAGCCACTTCCTTCGTGAGACGAGTGAATTGCTTTTGATCCAAATTGGTCCCGCGCGGCGTCGCGAGGATGCCGGAGCCGAATTTCAGGACGATGCGTTTGCGTTCACTTGCCATAGGAAAGGCTGCGGACGCTACACAGCGTCCGCAAAAGTGAAAGTCAAAGTGCGCGCAGGCTACAGCATTGCAACGGATACGGTTTCCTCACTTTCACTTTCACATTCGCCCGCATGTTGTGCATGGATGTTTGCATGAAGAAGCCAACACCAGCCAATGCCGCAGCACTCGAAGCCGCGAGACTGCTCGATTCCGTTTCCAAAAACATCCGTCTGCTCGTGGATGCAGATACTTCGCCGAGCTATGCGAGAAGCGTGACGCAACTCGCCGAGGCAGGGCAGTGGGGTGAGTTGGTGGATCGTTTCTGGCGCACGCTAGCGTTCGGCACCGGCGGGTTGCGCGGGCGCACCATCGGGCGCGTGGTTTCCACTGCGGAGCGCGGAAAAGCAAAGGACGGCGCGAGGCCCGAGCTGCCGTGCGTCGGGACGAATGCGATGAACTTTTTCAACATCAGTCGCGCGGTGCAGGGGCTTGTGAGCTACTGCCACGAGTGGTTTGGGAAAAAGAAACTCAAGGGACGTCCGAAGATCGTCATCGCGCACGACACGCGGCATTTCTCTCGCGAATTCGCGGAGCTGGCAGCGAAGATTGCGGTCGAGCTTGGCTGCGATGCGGGGCTTTTTGCCGGACCGCGCTCCACGCCGGAGTTGTCCTTCGCCGTTCGCTACACGGGTGCGACTGCGGGCGTGGTCATCACCGCATCGCACAATCCGCCGCATGACAATGGATTCAAATGCTACTTCGCCGACGGCGCGCAAGTGGTCGAGCCGCACGCCAGCGGGATCGTCGCTCGCGTAAACGCTCTCACGAGCGATGCATACACGCCGCTGCCGAAATCCAAGCGCGGCAAGCTCACAGTGCTCGGGCAGGAACTCGACGACGCCTACATGAAACGCCTCGAAACGCTGCTGCTCGACCCCGCGATGGTGAAGAGCGCAAGCCGGCTGAAGGTGGTTTTCACCAGCATCCACGGCACGGGCGGCGTGATCTGTAAACCGATGCTGAAAAAACTCGGCTTCCGTTTCGCAGTCGTGCCGGAGCAGGACAAATTCGACGGCAACTTCCCCACGGTGAAATCGCCGAATCCAGAAAACGCCGAGGCGCTCGCTCTCGGCGTCGCGCTCGCGCGGAAGGAGCACGCCGATGTCGTCATCGCCACTGACCCCGATGCCGACCGCATGGGCGTCGCGATTCGCAATACTCACGGCGAAATGGAACTCCTCAGCGGAAATCAAATCGGCTCGCTCATCGCCGCGTATCGCGTGCGTAAACTGATCGGGCAGGGCGTGCTCACTGCTGAAAACGCGGAGCGTGCGGCGATCATCAAGACGCTCGTCACCACCGACCTGCAAAAAGCCATCGCGAACAAACACGGCCTGCGCTGCGTGGAAACGCTCACCGGCTTCAAATACATCGGCGAAAAACTCGGCAAATACGAAGCCGCGCCCCCAGCCGCAGTGCGCGCCAAATATCGCGACCTCAGCGAGGGCGAGACGCGCGACCTGCGCTTGAAACACAGCACCTATTACGTCGCAGGCGGCGAGGAGAGCTACGGCTACAGCGCGCATGATTTCGTCCGAGACAAGGACGCGAATGCATCCGTCGTGCTCTTCGCCGAAGTCTGCGCCTACGCCAAATCGCGCGGCCTCACCGTGGATGCACTGCTCGACGAAGTGTATGCCGACTACGGCTTCTACTTGGAAAAAAACGGCACGATTACCTTCGAGGGCGCGGACGGCGCGGCGAAAATCGCAAAGCTCGCAAACGCCTACGCCAAGCAGCCGCCAAAAACGATGGACGGCTCCGCAGTCACCGGCGCGCGTGATTTTAAGGCAAAGACCTACAAGGACGTGGAAGGTGACACACTGCCACGCGAGAGCATGGTGATTTTCGATCTCGCCGACGGGCGACGCGTCGCCGTGCGACCATCAGGCACAGAGCCAAAAATCAAATTCTACCTTTTCGCCCGCCGCGACTCGAAAGGCCCGCGTTTCACCGCCGCCGAACTGACAAAAACCAAACGCGAAACCAAGGAGGCCCTGGAACGTCTGTGGACTTGGATTCAAGCCGACGTGAAGGCGCGACTATAGCTACCGGTCGAAGGGCTGGGTGGCGATGAGTTCGCCGCAGTAGAGGCATTTCATGCGCTGTTTGCCGACGACCCGTCCGCACTTGGGGCAGGGCTGGGGCGGGGCCTTGGCTTTGCGTCCGTCGAGTTTGCCGTCCTCCATATCTATTGCGGCGATTTGGCGGATGATATCGTTGTCCTCCATGCCATGCTTCTCTTTCAAAATCCGCCATAACGCCTCCGTGATGAAGTAGAGGCGCTCGACATCGGCGCGCAGTTCACTGACTTCAGAGGATGGCTCGCGCGCCGGGGTGGTGATTGGCAGTTGAGTGTAATTGTATCCGGGTTCAAACATGGCGGTGAATTAAGTGGATGGCGCGGCAGCGGAAAATACCTCCGGCTTGAGCACGCCGATGAATGGTAGGTTGCGATAGCGCTCGTCGAAATCGAGTCCATAGCCGACGACGAATTCGTCGCCGATGTGGAAGCCCACGTAGTCGGCCTCGAGTTCGCGGGCGCGTGGTTTTTCTTTGCGGAGCAAAACACAAATGCGGACGCTTGCCGGGCTGGCCTCGGCGAGTAGCCGGTCGCGGATGGCGTTGAGCGTGAGGCCGGTGTCGAGGATGTCGTCGAGGATGAGCACGTGGCGGCCTTCCACATCAGGCAGCGATGTCTGGTCGAAAGTCACCGTGCCCGAACTCTGCATGCCGCCGTGGTAGCTAGAGACGCTGAGGGAATCGAGTCGCAGCGGGAGTTGGATGCGGCGCAGGAGATCAGCCATGAAAAAGAGACTACCGTTGAGCACCGCGATGACGGTGAGGTCGCGGCTCGCGTAGTCGGCGGTGATTTGCGCGGCGAGTTCATCGAGCCTGCGAAGGATCGTCTGCTCGTGAAAGAGAGTGCGCTCGATGTCGTTGAGCATGGCGGGAGTTTGCAGAGTGCGGGAGAAAAGCGCCAGCCTTTCACTTGCATCACGAAGGCTGAAAATGAAACACGGCCCGCAGCACTGGGCGCGCTGCGGGCCGCATTCATTATGTTCCGGGCGTAGGAGGAATCCTATAAATCTCCCAAAGTGCGGGAAACAGAGCGCAGCCGCGGGATTGTTGCAAGCGGAGAAATCACAAACATTTCACAAATAAAAAAAGCCCGGTCTGCGCAGTGAGCGCGGGCCGGGCGTTTGAAAATTCGCTGGCGAAATTATTCGCCGTCGTCGGCGATTGCGGCCTGTGGGCAGACATCGCGGGCGGATTGCGCCTTGGCGAGTTCATCGCCCTCGGGCTGCTTGTAGAAATACACCTTCGACTCGTCGGCGTTGTATTGCAAAAGCTCGGGAGCTTCATCGAGGCACACGCGGCAAGGCGTGCAGAGTTCATTGTCCACATACCAAGGGCCGGGGACGTTTTCGGGCACTTTATTGTTTTTATCAGCCATAGTGAGATTTGGTTTGAGCGCGCTGGTTAATAGAACGGCACATACGATTGCAAGCGGGATGTGAATTTGCGCATTGCGGAATTTCATCCGGCCATTGAAAACCCACGCCCCTCGCAAATACCTATCGCCATGAAAACCATCATTCTTCTCTTCGCGTTCGTCACCGCCGCGTTCGCCGCGCCTTTTGAAATCAAGGAGGGCGACCGCGTGCTGCTGCTCGGCGATACGCTGCTCGAACGCGAAGGAACCTTCGGCTATCTCGAAACACGGATGCAGGAGCAGTTCCCCGACCGCCACTTCACCGTTCGCAATCTCTCCTACTCCGCCGACAATCCGCTCGGCTGGTCGCGCGCTTCGTTCGACCCCGCGCCGAAGGGCCTCGTGCGTTTGAAAGAACAAATCGCCACGGTGAATCCCACCGTCTGCATCCTCGGCTACGGCATGGCGTCGAGCCTGGAGGCGCTTTATGGAAATGATGACGCGACCCGCTACGGACAAATCCCGCGCGGCGATGCAGGCGTGGCGGAGTTTAAGAAACAACTCGGTGCGCTCATGGATTCGATTCAGGAAATCAGCGCGAAAGCCGCGCCGGATACGAAGGTGCGCTTCGTCCTGCTGTCACCGATTCGCCATGAGGATTTGCGCAAGACACGTCCCGGACTTCCTGACCCCAGCGAGCACAACGCGCTGCTCGGAAAATTCACGAAGGCGATTGAGGAACTGGCGAAGGAGCGCGGTGCTACATTCGTCAATGTCTTCGAGCAACAAGAAGGACAGACATTTCAGCGCACCGACAACGGCATCCATTTTAACGAACCCGGCCACTCATTTTTTGCCGCTAGTGTCTCCGGCCAACTCGGCTGGGGCAAAACCACGCGGCCAGCTCTGCGCGCAGCCATCCTCAAAAAGAACGATCTCTTTTTCCACCGCTGGCGCCCGGCGAACCACACTTACATTTTTGGTTTCCGTAAAGGTGAACAGGGCAGAAATGCCGTCGAGATTCCCAAGTTCGACCCGCTCATCGCTGAGGCCGAGGCGGAGATTGACCGCATCAAAAAGAATCCCGGCGAAAAACCCAAGGTCGCCGAAACTCCAAAGGCCGCCGCGCCCGAAGTCGCCAAACTCACTCCGCCGAATTTCACCGTCGCCGATGGAATGGAACTCACGCTCTGGGCCGAGACGCCGCTGCTCGCGAAGCCCGTCGGCATGAATTGGGACACCGCAGGCCGCCTGTGGGTCGCCTGCTCGCCCGTCTATCCGATGATCTCCCCCGGCGCGCATCCCGACGACAAAGTCGTGATCCTCGAAGACACCGACCGCGATGGCAAAGCCGACAAATCCACGACGTTCGCCAGCGACCTGCTCATCGCCGCGAGCGTGGCACCCGTTTTGGAAAAAGAATCCGTCGGCAAAAATGCGAAGCCGAAATCCCAAACCGCCTACGTCGCCACATCCACCGATCTTTTTGAACTCAACGATACCAACTTCGACAATCGCGCGGACAGCCGCCGCGCAGTGCTCTCCGGCTTCGGCACCGAGGACACACACCACACGCTCCACACACTTCGCTGGGGCCCCGATGGTCGCCTCTACATGAACCAAAGCATCTACATCCACAGCCACGTCGAAACGCCGTGGGGCGTCGTGCGGTTGAACAGCGGCGGTGTGCTTGCTTGGGATCCGCGCACCGAAAAAGTCGAGGTCATGTTCCGTGGCTGGTGCAATCCGTGGGGCCATCAGTTCGATGCAAACGGCAACTCCTTCGTCACCGACGGCGCGGGCGGCCAGGGCATCTCGTGGGCAATTCCCGGCGCCATGTATTTCACCTACGAAAACGCGAAGAAAATCCTCCAAAGCGTCTCGCCCGGCGGCTACCCGAAATTCTGCGGCCTCGAAATCATCCGCTCCCCGCTCTTCCCCGACGACTGGCAGGGCAACGCCATCACGAACGACTTCCGCGCGCATCGCGTCGTGCGTTTTGCCATCAATGATCTCAGTCAAGGTGCGAATCCAAAATCCGGCTTCGTCACGAAGGGAATGCCAGACCTCATCCGCACGAGCGAAGCCAACTTCCGCCCGATTGATGTAAAGCAAGGCCCCGACGGCGCGCTCTACATCGCTGACTGGACGAACCCGATCATCAACCACGGCGAAGTGGACTTCCGCGATCCACGCCGCGATCACGTCCACGGGCGCATCTGGCGCATCGCGCCGAAAGGAAAACCCGCGCTCGCGTGGGGCAGCTTCTCACCGGTTCCCGCATCGGTGATTCCAAAAGGCCGCAACCCCGCCGAGGCCGCCGCGCTGATTAAAGATCCGTCGCCGCGCGTCCGCGTCGAAGCCATGCGCGCACTTTCCAAAATCCCCACCGCGGCAAACGCCGGCCTCGTCCTCGAAGCAGCCCTCAAAACCGAGGGTGGCGATCCCTATTACACCTACGCCGCTTGGCTCTCGATCAACGATCTCGCGGAAGCCTGGATCACCGCGCTCGCAAATGGAGAATGGAAGGCCGACACAGACGACCGCCAGCGCCAACTCGCTTGGGGTCTCGCAAATATTCCCGCCGATATGGTGAGTAAATCGCTCTCCGCCTCCATCGTAAAAAGCGGCATCCCGCGCGACGGCAGCGGCCCTTGGATCGAACTCATCGGACAGGCAGGCACACCACGCGAACTCGATTTGCTGTGGAAAGCCGTGATGGAAAAGAAACTCGACGCACCCGCACTCGTCCGCGCCATGGATGCGCTCGCCAACGCCGCAAAGACGCGCAACGCACGCCCCGGCCTCGCGCTGGATTCCATCGTGGATCTTTTCGCCACCGCACCAGCGCCAGCCGCACGCCTCGCAGGAGCGTGGAAACTTCCAGCAGCCGTCAACGGACTCGTCGCGCTCACCAACAACGCCGAGGCCGCCGAAAGCGCATTCGACGCACTCCGCAACATCGGCAACGAACCAGCGCGCGACGCACTTCGCAAACTGCTCGCCGATTCAAAATCGCCCGCCATTGCAGGTCAGGCAGCAGTCGCTCTCGCGCCTCTCGATTTCAACACCGGCAACATCCTCGCCGCCCTCAACGCGCAGCCCAACGAAGACGCCGCACTCAACGTCTGGCGCGGAATCCTCAACGTCAAAGACGGTGCGGACCGCATTGCAGCCGCAGTGCCCAACAACACCAATATCGCAAAGCACGTAGCAGCCGCAGGCATCCGTGCCGCCCGCGAGCGCGGACGCGGTGGCGATAAACTCATCGCCGCACTCACCCCGCTCACCAACACAACCGCCACACGTGACGTAAAGGCCGACATCGCCGCGCTCATCGCCAGCGTTCCCACAAACGGGAAGCCCGCGAAAGGAGAAGCGATTTACCATCGCATCGGCTGCGCCGCCTGCCATTCCATCGGCGGAGCCGGCGGAAAGTTCGGCCCCGACTTCACCAGCTTCGGGGCAAGCGCGCCGATCGACTACATCATCGAGAGCGTGCTCGATCCCGCTGCG
>JBEIQV010000185.1:0-6651 GCA_040376335.1 Verrucomicrobiia bacterium
AAGGACACGACGGGGAGGCGCGATCCGGAGAAGTATTTTGTGACCATCTTCGGCACACCCGGCGGCAGGGAGCCGTGGGGCTGGCGTTGGGAGGGGCATCACCAGTCGTTCAATTATACGTGCACGGGGGATGTGGCTCCCTCGATGACGCCGTCGTTTTTCGGGACGAATCCGGGCGAGGTGAAGGAGGGGCCGCAGAAGGGTCTGCGGGTGCTGGGGCAGGAGGAGGAGTTGGGTCGCACGCTGGTGAAATCGCTGAACGATGAGCAGCGGAAGGCGGCGGTGATTTTGGCGGAGGCTCCGAAGGATGTGTTCAATGTGCCGGGGCGCAATGACACGAAGGCGGAGGGTGTGTCTTACGCGGCGCTGAATACGGAGCAGCAAAAGCAGCTCGTCACTTTGGTGAAGGAGTATCTTTTCCGCGCGCGTCCGGATGTGGCTTCGGAGGATTGGGCGAAGGTGGAGAAGCGCGGGCTGGAGAAGCTGTTCTTTGCGTGGGCGGGGGGATTCGCGCGCGGGGAGCCGCATTACTACCGGGTGCAGGCGGGGAGCTTTGTGCTGGAATACGACAACACGCAGAACGGGGCGAATCACGTCCACAGCTTGTGGCGCGATTTTGATCACGACTTCGGTCTCGATGTGCTCGCGGAGCACTACAAGGCCGGTCACGGGAAATAGCGGGCGCTATTCGGTGATGGTAACTTCGTCGGGCTTGCCGTTGCGGAGGCTCTTGTCGGCGCTGGCGAAGATTTTGTTCAGCGCGTCCTTGCTGGCGAGACGATACTCGACGGTGCGTGCGTGTGTAGTGGTGGGGTAGCTTTTCACGACTTTCTTCCACGCGTCGCTGCCGCTGCGTTCGGCGGCCTCGGTGGCGAGTCCCTGCACTTTGCCGAAGGTCGCTGCGCCGATTCCGGCAGGGCCGCTCTGCATGGCGGGTTCGATGTAGTAAAAGCGCACGGCCATCTGGCCGGTCGTGTCCACGTTCACCTCGGTGACCCGCGCGGTGCCGTCCACGACATACTCGTGGCTGCTCACGCTGACCATGGCTCCTACGACGATTTCATAAGTGCCGCCGGGCAGATTCGCGCGCCATATCGGGCGCGTGGTGTTCGGCTGCTGCTGTTGTTGCTGCTGACCCGGAGGTTGGGTCGGCGCCGCTGCGGGCGCGGGAGCTTGTGCGAGGGCGGAACTGGTGATGGCGAGAAGGCAGAGGAGTGTGCGCATATGGGTTTTGTTGTTGGGCAATGGGTAGTCCGTATTTGGCGATTGGCAAAGGATGAAGTCGGCACGATTGCGAACGATGGGGGACAAAAGTTTTGTCATGCTGCCAGACTACACTGTAATCGTCGCCGGGTATTCATGAACACCGTCAAACTCCGGCCCAACGTCGCGGGAATCCTTCGTAACAACGAGGGAAAAATCCTGATTTGCGAACGCATCCACGTTCGCAACGCGTGGCAGTTTCCGCAGGGCGGTGTGGATGACGGCGAGACGCATGACCAGGCGCTGGTGCGTGAGCTTTGGGAGGAAATCGGACTCGACCCGCAGGATTTCCGTATTCTCGAAAAGCGTCACGGCTACCGCTATCTCTTCCCCGGCGGGAAAAAGAAAGGGCACCACGGAAAAGACCAGACTTACTATCTGTGCGACTTTCTCGCCGAGAGCTCGAAGATCAACGTGAATACCGAGCACCCGGAGTTCCGTGGTTGGAAATGGATTTTTCCCAACGAATTCCGCCGCCAGTGGCTGCCCTCGATGAAGCTCGATGTTTACACACAGGTCTTCCGCGATTTTTTCGGCGTGGAAATTTAAGCGCGGCGGAGAACTGATTTGACCGAGCAACCCTCGGCGGCATAGATGACGGGATGCTCAGCCTCGTATCGTTTCTTTTCGTAGTGTCCGCACTCATCGCCAGCTTCTGGGTTGCCGTGCGCGGCGAGGGTGGTAACGCAAGCTGAGAATATAATGACGGACCCTGAAGACAGGCAATGGCTCCACGCCTCTGTGAACGATTTGAGCAACTTGCTTCAGGTCATCACGGAGTCCACTCAGGCGCTCCAGCCCATCTGCGGACAACATCCTGATGGGAAAAAATATTACGCGTTTCTCCGCAACGGCCTCGAGCGAGCAAGGTATGTAACAGCGAACATCGTATCGCGTCTCGGCGGAGTCGCAGATACGAACGCGGGCAGTGCAGCACACACCTCACCGGTTACACCCCCTTCTGAAATCGTCATAGCAAATCCAGAGGGAAAACGGGAGTTGGTTCTGATCATTGATGATGAGGAAATAGTCTGCACGCTTGCTAGCGAGATGCTGACTAACGCGGGTTATCGAGTAGTAACGGTAGCCGACCCGTTCCGGGCTCTGACCGTATTTCGAAAACTCAAAGATACCATCGCACTTGTGATTTTGGATTTTACCCTCCCGATCATGGATGGGGCGGAGGTATTCGAGGAGTTGAAGAATATTAATCCCAGTATCGCCGTGATGCTCAGTAGTGGTTTTACGGAGCAGGACAAAGTGCGCGTGATGCTGGCGAAGGGACTTCGTGGTTTTTTACCAAAACCCTACTCCGAGGAACGTCTGCTCACTCAGGTCCGCACGACGCTCGATACTATCCACGCAGAGAAAACCGGCGAGCGCCGGGTGCTTTGAACGGTCGCTCTTACTGGGCGGCTGCACCTTGTTGAGTCTGTGCAGTCGCAGGAACGGATGAGTTGTTCAACTCAATGAGGTCGCCAAGAATGTGCAGCGTCTCTGCGCGTATAGGATCCACCCTTGGAGCCTCGGATTCCGCCTCTTCGTCTTCATCCGCGTCCGCGTCAGCGTCGGTGGGCTTTGGCTCGCTACCGTCCTTGTGTGCTACATCCTTCTTTTCGTCCTTCTTATCTTTTTTAATTTCGAGATCCGGCTTCGCGGCGTTGTCGAGTGTAACGATGAAAACCTGCTCTGCTTCGTGTTTGAATTTCGCGCGCTCCGCCTTGCGATTTTCTTTTCGGGCCTTGTCTTCATCGAGTTCAGCGCGGCGGGTTTCTTGATTGAGCGAGATTTTATTTTCAGCGATGCGCTTTTTCATGCGCGCGATGTCTTCTGCGATCCACTTGAACTCCTGCTCCGTGGCGATGCGGGTTGCGGAGCGTTGTTTGAGTTCCGGTTTGAAAAGCGATTTTTCCAGCTTGTCGTAGGAAACGTCTTTGATCGTGTCAAAAGGCATCGGGCCTTTCAGCGCGCTCTCGCCGATGTCAGTCTGATCCCACAGCGACGGCAGCTTCAAATCAGAAACAACGCCTTGAAGTTGAGTGGAACCGCCGGAGATGCGGTAGAATTTTTGGATCGTGAGTTTCAGCGCGCCAGCCTCGTTGCCGTTGCCGCGTCCGCTGAGTGAAAGAGGGATGATATTCCCGAGATCCACCATCGTCTGCACGGTGCCCTTGCCGAACGAGCTGGAGTCGCCGACGACGATCGCGCGATTGTAGTCCTGTAGAGCTGCCGCGAAAATCTCGCTCGCCGATGCACTGAGCTTGTTGCAAAGCACGATCATCGGCCCTTCGTAGGCGACGGCTGAGTCGCGATCCTTGAGGATGTTTTCACGTCCGTTGCTAGCGCGGACGACTACGACCGGACCGCGCTTGATAAACAGACCGGTGAGATTCACCGCTTCCTCCAGTGAGCCGCCGCCGTTGCGGCGCAGGTCCATGACCAACCCCTGAATGTTTTCCTTTTTCAGACGCTCCAGCAAAACCGCGACATCCTTTGTGGTGCTCTTCGCACCAGTCGTTCCGCTGTGCTGCATATCCGCGTAGAACGATGGCAGGATAATCCAGCCGAGTCGCTGCGTAGTGCCGTCTTGCAACTTGTGCTCAACGATTTCCGCCTTCGCCTCCTGCTCCTTGAGCTTCACTTTCTTGCGTGTGATTTCGATGATCTTGCGCTCCGAAGGATCGGTCGCGGTCACGGGGATGACTTTTAAACGCACAATCGTGTCCTCTTTGCCGCGAATCATCTCCACGACTTTATCGAGTTTCGTGTCGAGCGTTTCAGCGAATTCCCCATCGCCCTGCGCTACGGCGCAAATGCGATCGCCGACTTTCAGGCGGCCATCTTCAGCTGCGGGTCCACCGGGAACAAGTTCGCGGATTTTTGCGTAGCCGTCCTCGGTCGTGAGCACCGCTCCGATGCCCTTGAGTTCGAGGCTCATGGTGATGTTGAAGCTGTCGAGCTGCGAACGGCTCATGTATTCCGAGTGTGGATCGTAAGTTTCGGAGAGCACGCTGAGGAAACCTGCGATCACTTCTTCTTCCCCTTGTTCGTTCAGGTTGCGGAGAAACTGATCGTAGCGGCGAGTGATTACTTTAAGGGGAGCATCCACCTTGTCCTTTGAGAGTGTGCGGTCGAGCATCTCGCCCTCGATGCGGTCGCGCCAGATGTGGTCGGCCTCCGCCTCGTCCTTCGGCCACGGGGATTTCTGGCGGTTTAAATCCACCGTGCGGCTGCTCTTGAAATCGAACGTTCCTTTGAGCAACTCCTTCACTTTCTCCACGCGGCTCGTTGCCCGTTCTTTATAGATCGCAAAAATTTTCTGCGCGGCAGCCACATCGCCCGCGAGAATCGCTTCATCGAGGGTTGTTGCGTAGGTGGCATTAAAGCCATCCACATCCTTCTGCGTGAAGAACAGGTGATTGTAGTCGAGGCGTTCGAGGTAGTTTTTGAGGAACTGCTTCGACAGCGTATCGTCCAGTTTACGGCGGCTATAGTGCGCCTTCTCCAAAAGCTCGCCGACATTCTGCGCCACCTTTGGCGCTATTTTTTTGAAATCCAAATCGCCGGCGCTCTGTGCCGCTGGTGCAAAGGCGATGGATGCGGCGAGTGGTGCGATGAGGTATCGAAGGACGTTCATTGTTCGCTGGATATAAAGTGGGACAACCGTGGCAGAGAACCGCAGTTTGGCAAGCACACCGCCGTATTTCCTGAGGGTGTGCTACTTCACCTTGAGCAACTCCACCTCGAAGACGAGCGTTTCATTAGGGCCGATCAGAGCGCCTGCGCCGCGATCTCCGTAGGCGAGAGAGGAGGGGAGGAATATCTGCCACTTCGCGCCTTCTTTCATGAGTTGCAGCGCCTCGGTCCAGCCCTTGATGACTTTTGTGACGCCGAATTCCGCCGGTTCGCCGCGCTTGTAGCTGCTGTCGAATTCTGTTCCGTCAATGAGCGTGCCTTTGTAGTGGACGCTCACCGTGTCGGCCTTGCCGGGCTGTTTTCCCGCTCCGTCTTTGATCACTTTGTATTGGAGTCCGCTCGGAAGCGTTTTCACGCCTTCCTTCTTCGCATTCTCGGCGAGAAATGCCTCGCCCTTTTCGCGTCCGGCCTGCGCGTGCGCGGGCTGGGTGAAAGTGAAGACGGCGGCGATTGCGGTGAGTAACAGGAGTTTCATGCGCGAACGCTAAAGTGCGGATGCTTTCACACGCAACTCATTCGTTATTGGGCACTCGAACTTTTCCATCCTCCACACTCCATCGCTGCACCGCTGCTGCGCGGCCTTTTTGCAGAGATTTGAAAAGCGCGGGCTCGTCCCGCTTTTGCAAAGTCAGATCGCACACGCCGCTGGAGTCGCAGGAGAGAATTTCCATCCGGCCTCTCGCCTCGCGCGGTCTGCCGATGATGCGCGTTGCGCCGGGCTCCAATCCGCCGCCGTTGCGCGAGAGGACGAGAAAGCTGTAGGGGAGCGTGGTGAGGTCAATGCCGAGATCGCGGCTGAACTGCGACCAGTGCGCATCCTGCGAAGCCTCGCTGGGCACGTGGCCAAAGTGATGGCACCAGTGCCGCTCGTTGCCCGGTGTCAGCATCCCGCATTTCTCCGCGTGCGTGCAGGGTGCAACGACTGTGAATTCACTTCGCAATTCCTCCCTCACTGCGATGAGTGCGCGGCTGTCCGCGTGTGTTCCCGCCTCCACCCAGATGATTTCTTCAGCCTGTCGCGCCAGTGCAAGCAGACGCGCGCGTGCTGCGGCGTTGAGTTCATTCAGCACGTGGCTCACAAGCAGCAGCGAGCCGGGCTGCATCGTCTCGCTCGCGCTGCGCAACTGCACTTGAGGAAATCGCACGCGCGCTTTCGCCTCGGAAAATCTCACCGCTAGCGGAGAAACATCCGCCAGCGTGAGCGACTCCATGTTTCCCCACGTCCCGAGAACCCGCCGCCCGGCCACACCGCTGCCGCAGCCGAAATCATACACGTGTCGTGCACGCGGGCTCCATTCGCGCGCGGTCAGTTCCGCGAGGACGGCGTCCCACTTCCACCCGATGCGTTCGGCGAAAGTGCAATCGTATAGATCGAGATCCTTCTCGCTCTGCCAGTAGGCACCGCCTGCGTTTGTGCCATCAAGAAACCCCGCCCGCAGTCGCGAGAGTGCGAGCATTTCCTCATGCGTAAAAGACTGCTCGCGCATCTTTGGGCGCGTGGCCCTACTTCTTCACCTTCGGCTCTTCGTGCTGCCGCCCATCCTTCACCGCATCCTGATAGTCGTTCCATGCGCCCTTGGGTTTGGAGCGCTCGAAATCTTTACGATGAGAGTAGGTGGTGTTCGTGCAGCCGACTAAAGCGATGGTGAGTATAGCGAAAAGGGCGGACTTCCTGGGCGCGGAGAGGAACAC
>JBEIQV010000137.1:0-8924 GCA_040376335.1 Verrucomicrobiia bacterium
CAGTGGATTTCTGCAGACACGCTAAAAATGATGGTGGACTGCTGCCGCTTCAACAAAGTCCGCCAGCTCATCGTGCACGTCGGCGACGATCAGGGCTACAGCATGCCGTCCAAGGCATTTCCCAAACTCGGCATGAACAACGGTTCCTGCTGCGAAGGTGTCCCGCCGAAAGTGTGGACATGGGAGGAAATGGTGGAACTGGAAGCCTACGCCGTGGCTCGAGGCATCGCCATCGTTCCCGAATTGGAAACACCGGGCCATCATCAGGCGATGGGGCGGAATTATCGCAGCCTCTTCGACGGCCCCGGCTGTATGGACATGGCCAGCGAGGAACTCTATCGCGGCCTCGACACCGTGATTGCCGAGATGTGCAGCATTTTCAAAAGCTCGCAATATTTCTCCATCGGCTGCGACGAGGCCAACAACGGCACCGGCGCCGGCCCTTGGGCGGAAGTTTACAAACGCCGCCACGCGATCCCCACGGACGCCCAGTCCGTCCGCAACGGTCACGAAATCTACGTCGTCCACATGAAGCGCATGGCGGACATCCTCCGCAAATACGGCAAGCTCACGATTGCCTACGAAAACTTCCCCGATGACGCGCGCCTCAACAAGGACATCATCCCCATCATCTGGTATCCCCACGCCGTCGCCCACGAATACCAAAAGCGCGGATGGACCACTATTTCCATGCCGTGGAATGAAGAACCCAACTGGAATATGTATCTTTGCAACGGCTCCGTCCTCAAAAGAACCGACCGCGTCCTCGGTGCCGCCAGCCCCATGTGGCAGATGAGCGCCATCTGCGTCACCCAGGGATGGGCGCAAAACACCATCGCCCGCTCCGAACGCACTTGGGGGCCCGACAACGACAAGAGCTTCCCGGAATACGCAGCCATCAAAGACAAGAACCGCCAGCGTCTGGACCGCATCGCCGTCCCCGTCAAAATGCAAATGGACGGTGTGGATGGCGGAGCCGTCGTGCGCGCGCAGAACTTCCTCACCGGACGCATGGTCTTCGGCGGAAAACTCAAAGTCACACTCAGCGTCGCAAATCCACAGGGCGGCAAAATCCACTACACCCTCGACGACTCAGAGCCCACCACCAGCTCCCCCGTCTATACCCAGCCGCTGATGTTTGAAAAAACCTTCATGCTCAACAGCGCCCTCTTCGTGGATGGCCGACAAGTCGGCGGCATCTCACGCGCTAAGTATGACTGGATCAACATCGAAGGCTGGATGAGCGACTGGAGCCTCTCCGGCCCCTACAAAGTCGAAGGCAAAATCGGCAAAGACCTCTTCGACGTCGAATTCGCCCCCGAGAAAAACGAACCCGCCAAATGGATTCCTTTCAAAAAGCCCCAGCCACCGGATGTCGTGTGGAACGTCAACTTCGGCACCTACCCCGGCTTTGGCGAACACATGGTCGGCTACTTCCGCTGCCAGATTTACTCCCCGAAAGCACAGCCCGCCCATCTTTTCACCACCACCAACGACGGCGAGAAAACCTTCTTCAACGGCAAACTCATCCACAGCGCCAACGCCAAACGCAACCTCAGCGAAGGCGAGAAAACCGACATCCAACTCAACGAAGGCTGGAACCAACTTTTGATCAAACAAGTCAACTGGACCGGCGGCTGGACCGCCAAAGCCCGCATCCTCTCACCCACGGGCAAGCGGATGGACGACATCAAGTTCAAGGCTGAGTAGGTGCCCGTCCTCATAGGCGGCTTCATCTGCTCGTGACCTTTTATCAGATGTCATAAAAACATGCGCCTCATAATGGTCGCCTTCTCCGTTATTCAAAAAGACTCCCGTATCCTGTTTTAAGGAGACTCCTTCACTGATGGTAAGCGCGGGCGAAAAGGGGGAACTTCGGAGCTAGCTCGCGGTAGAAGCGGTGCAGGGGTTTATCGCCGTGTGAGGCAAGCATGGACAGGGCTATTTTTGGAAGAAGCGCCGCACGCTGCCGCTTTTGTGTGCAGGAAGGCGAAAGTTTTACGTGGGGCGGGTAGTGGTTTTTGTGAAAGGGGAAGTATTTTAGGCGCAGAGGTGGGGGGAGGCGCGATTCCTTGGGTGCGGGCGCAACCAAGAAAGACTATTATGAAAAAACTCACGACAATCATCTCGGCGATGGCCTTTGGCCTCGCTTTGTTTCAACCAATGGCCGCATCTGCGAAGGACCAGGAACAAAAGGAGAAAGGCAAGGGGAGGCAGGGCAACTCTGACAACCGGCAGCAGTCGGTTCAGCAGCCCCGGGCTTCTGCGCCTGTCGCTCGCTCCGGAGGAGGGCAGGGGCGCGCCCAGAGTGTGAATGTGCAGCAAGGAAATGCGGGACGTGCCGGGGCTCGTTCCGTGCAGAATCAAACGCAGACTACTCGCAGTGTGCAGAGTTCGAGATACGCGCCATCGGGCCGTTCATCGGGTTACACGAATCGCGGCAGTAATCATTACTCGAATCAAGGCTCCTATACACGGAGTAACAACTACGGCGGGCTGTGGGTGCATGGAGACAGGCATCGCGATTGGAGTCGAAACAGTGTGCACGTCTGGGGCGACCATCGCTATCGCTGGTATGATGGCGGCTGGCTGATTATTGATGGTGGCTACGAGCCGACTTACTATTCCCATACCGATACCTCCGGGAGTTCGATTGTGCAGCAGGTGCAGAGGCGCTTGACGGTAAGGGGCTATCCCAGCGGTTACGCCGATGGAGTCATCGGTCCGGCGACCCGCCGTGCGATCGCAGATTATCAGCGGGATAACGGGCTGTCCGTCACAGGGCTCATCAATGAATCTCTGCTGGCCTCGATGGGTCTGGACTAAGGGGAGCACGGCGCTGCCCATGCCGGGAGAATACGAGCATCTGCAGACTGCGCGTTCGCTTTAAGCCAGCGCTGCGAGCGCGGCCTCGTGCACTTTGGTGGGTTCTTCTGCGCCGGTGATGGTGGTTTTCAAGTCGCGGAGGAGGCCGTCTTTCAGGCCATAGACCCAGCCGTGGACGGTGAGTTCCTGGCCTCGCTCCCATGCGTCGCGGGCAATGGTGGTCTGGCAGACGTTGGCGACTTGTTCGATGACGTTGAGTTCGCAGAGGCGGTTGGCGGCCTCGGTTTCACCCTGCTCGGCGGCGAGGCGGCGGGTGTGTTTTTCGCGCACATCCTGGACGTGGCGGAGCCAGTTGTCGCTGAGGCCGATTCGGTCGTTGCGCAGTGCTGCGCGGACGCCGCTGCACCCGTAGTGACCGCACACGATGATGTGGCGCACTTTGAGGATATCTACGGCAAATTGCATGACGGAAAGGCAGTTCAGGTCGGTGTGGACGACGATGTTTGCGATGTTGCGGTGGACGAAGAGTTCGCCGGGGAGGAGGTCCACGATTTCGTTGGCGGGGACGCGGCTGTCGGAGCAGCCGATCCACAGGTAGCTGGGCGATTGCTGGTGGGCGAGTTTTTCAAAAAACTCCGGGTCCTTCTGCCGGATGCGCTCGGCCCATGCCCGGTTTTTTTCAAAGAGATTACTGAGTGTTTTCATAAATGCCCCGCTGAGAATCGTGCCGTGAAATGGCTGACGGCGGCGGACAATTAGCGACGCACGGAAGCGCTGGCAAGATGCGAAGTGTTTGGTGGCCTGAAGCCCCCAAGTCGCGTTGTTACGGGCATCACAACTCAGGTTCGCTGGGTGCCCATGTTGGTGGGATATTACCTTTGTTCCATTCCTCCCAATCTCTTTCCAGTTCACGAATGATATCCGGCTTTGATGCAGAGAGGTCTATTTTTTGTCCGATGTCTTCCCGCAAGTTGAACAGACGCTTGCCTTCGGAGTCGTCGGCTTCGACCAAACTCCAGTCGCCTTTGCGCACGGCTGTTTGTTTCCCGAATCGCCAAAAAAGTGCCGCGTGTGGCGGTGCTTCATTTTCTCCACGCAGGAAAGGAAGGAGGTTTACGCCGTCGAATTTTGCTTTTGCGGGGATGGGGATGCCTGCGGCGGCAAGTGATGTGGGTGCGATGTCGAGTTGAATGACGGGATGGTCGTATGTCCTGCCTGCTGGCAGGTGACCTTTCCACTGCACGAGCCATGGCACACGGATGCCGCCCTCCCAAGTGGTCGTTTTTGTGCCGTGAAGAACTCCGTTGGTGGAGCCGTTATCCTTTGCACCACCATTGTCGCTGATGAAGAAAACGAGAGTGTTTTCCTCAAGTCCGTCAGCCCGCAGTTTCGCCAGAATCGCGCCCACCGCATCGTCCATCGCGCTTAACATCGCGGCGTAGGTTCGCCGCCGATTGTCGGTGATGTTTGGGAAGCGGTTTAAATATGATTCGGTGGCTAGTGTCGGTGTGTGGACTGCATTGAAGGCGAGATAGAGAAGGAATGGATGTTCTTTGTGATGTGAGATGAAATCGAGGGTCTCGCGCTTGAAAGCGTCGGTTAGATATTCCTTCTCTTCGATCCGCTCGTGACCACGACTGAAGGGCACACTCAATTTGCCCGGCAGATAAGGGCGTGCTCCGCCTAGAAAGCCGAAAAATTCCTGAAATCCGCGTTCCATCGGGTGAAATGCGGGCTTCCAGCCGAGGTGCCATTTTCCGATGAGGGCTGTCGAGTAACCGGCCTTCAGGAAATGGTCGGCGAGCGTGGTTTCTCCGACCGAGAGACCGAAATTTTCAGGCACTTTACCACCGGGATTAAACTCGTGGCCGAAGCGGTTTTGATACCGACCTACGAGAAGCGCGGCACGTGTTGGTGAACAGATCGGCCCGGAGACGTAGCCGTTCGTTGCGCGAATCCCGTTAGTGGCGATCGAATCAATGTTTGGTGTGGGAATGTCTTTGCAGCCGTGAACGCTGAGATCCCCGTAGCCGACATCATCCCCGACGATAACAATGACGTTTGGTCTCCTTTCCGTCTCAGCCACAGCCATTGTTGCAGGGAGCACTGCAAATAAGGGGACGAGGTGCATCAGTATGCGGATAAATTTCAGAAGATGATGTTTTTTCATTTTGCGGTGGCTGGTTGAATAGACGGATCAAAGCCCTTTGAACTGCGGGTGTGTGCGGATGGCTTGCTCGAAGGATGCGTGCTCTTCCGGCGGCACGTCGGCGGGGAATTTCGCGCTGGAGCGGGACCATTTTCCAAACCACTCGGCACCGAGAAATTCGTGGCCGTGTTGCGTTGCGATGGATGCTGCGGCGGGTGTGAGCGCGATGGTGGTGTCTACTTTATCCACCGTGGCGCGTCCTTTCGCGAGATGGAATCCCGCAACG
This sequence comes from Verrucomicrobiia bacterium, assembly GCA_040376335.1. Classification (GTDB taxonomy): domain Bacteria; phylum Verrucomicrobiota; class Verrucomicrobiia; order Chthoniobacterales; family Chthoniobacteraceae; genus SXWH01. The sequence continues at coordinate 5,262 of JBEIQV010000137.1, forward strand.
AGCAGTGAGGCGCGGGCGGGCGTAGAGCATGTGTAGGTGAAAAGCTCGACGGCGCGTTCTTCGCACGCAGTGAAGATTTTTCGGAATGCGCTGAGCGTCCATTGGTCCGCGTCGGTCTTGCTGGAGAACATGTCGAAAAAGATCACATCCGGCGGCGCTGGCGCTGTAGTCATCTTTTCCAGAAAGTCGCCCTGCACGAGGGTCCAGCGCAAGCCGGTGTGTTTCGACGACTGCCAGTGACCCGGCCCGAGGATGCCGCCGATGGCGCTGTGGCGGAGGTAGGTGAATTCGCGATTGTGCATGAACGCGAGCTTCAGTGGATCGAGGTCGTTTTCAAAACTGATGACGTGCATCGGTCGGACCGGGCCCGCTGTGGCTTGCGCTTCGTAGCAAAGGATCGCGGACATGGCATTGGCAGCAGCGCCGAGGCCCACATCCCAGATTACCAACGGCGCGGCGGTCTCCGCGTTTTCATCCGCAGCAATACGCAGACGTTCGGCGAGGTCAGACTGCTCGATGTAGAGTTGGTGCGCCTCCACCATCGGCGGCGTGCGCGAGTGCATGACTTCGCCGGAGGAAATTTGCCGGATGCTGGCGAAGCCCTGTGGAGCGCGATGCACTTCGTAGTTACCAAGGTGGAACGCCATCTTTTTCCCGGGCTTTTGCACGTGGATCGGATTGTCCATGTCCGACTCGTGGAGGAATGCGCGCTTTTCGCGGTAGAGATCGAGGAAGCGATCCTCAAAGATGCTCTGCCGGATTTCGCGCATGAGCTGATGGTAAAAATAGATATTGTGCTGCCCGATGAGCTGCCAGCCGAGGTGTTCGTTGCTCTTCGTGAGGTGATGCAGATAAGCGCGGGAGTAGCGTGCACACGTGGGGCAGTTGCAGAGCGGATCGAGTTTGTCCTCGGAAAATTTATACACGCCGCGACGCAATTGCAGAAACCCGCGCGAAGTGAACGCGCCGCCTCGCTGAGCGACTTGCGTGGGGATGATGCAGTCAAACATGTCCACGCCGCGATGCACTGCTTCGAGCAGATCGAGCGGCGTGCCTACGCCCATGAGGTAGCGCGGGAGATCCTGCGGGAGAAGTTGCGCGGTGAGTTCGCAAGTGTCCTGCCGCTCGCTCCGGCTCTCACCGACTGCGAGCCCCCCGATGGCGTATCCATCGAACGGCATCTCGCACAAACCGGCTGCACTTTCGCGCCGCAGCTCTGGAAATAGCGCGCCCTGCACGATGGCAAAAAGCGCCTGCTGTGAATCTCCACGTGCCGCAAGACTGCGCGCCGCCCAGCGATTCGTGATTCCAAGCGCAGCGCGCGCCGTCGCTTCGTCCGCCGTCGAAGGGATGCACTGATCCAGCGCCATCATGATGTCACTGCCGATGGCTTTCTGCGTCTCGATGCTCAACTCGGGGCTGAGCAGAATCGTGCGTCCATCAATGTGACTTTGAAACGCCGCGCCCTGCTCCGTCATCGAACGCGAGTGCGGCAGCGAAAAAATCTGAAACCCGCCCGAATCCGTGAGCACGGAATTTTTCCAACTCATGAAGCCATGAATCCCGCGCGTGCGGCGAAACACGTCCGGCCCCGGACGCAGCAGTAGGTGGTAGGTATTCGCGAGCAGAATCTGCGACCCCGCATCCTCCAGTGATTGCGTGAGCTGCCCTTTCACCGTCGCCTGCGTGCCCACCGGCATGAAGAGCGGAGTGCGCACTTCGTTGTGCGCAGTGTGGAAAGTCGCCGCCCTCGCGCGCGAACCCGTAGCCGTCGCTTCCAGCCGAAATTTCAATCGCCCGTGATTCATGGGCGAAAAGTTTGTTCGCGAGTTACGCTGCGGGCGTTGAGACGTTTGGTCATTTCCAAACACATAAGCAGACGCACGCCTCCGCGCCTAGTGCTGGTGATTGCGAAGGCATTGTTTGCCATGCGATGAGAGGAGCGATAATTCCGTTACTCATGAAGTTTTTCCTCAAAAGCATCGCGCTCTTTGTATGTGCATCAGTTCACGCCGCTGATTTTCAAGGAGGTATTGAGCGACTCGATCCGGCGCTGGATGCACTCATCGCTCCGGACGCAAAAGTGGAGAAGCTCGCCGAGGGCTTCAATTGGTCCGAAGGGCCGACTTGGTATGAAGGCTCGGTCGTATTTTCCGATGTGCCGGAAAATATCATCTACCGCTGGAAGAAAGGCATGACGAAGGCGGAGGTATTCATAAAGCCGAGCGGCATGACGACACCAATTGACGGTTTTCGCGAGAAGGGGAGCAACGGACTTTCCCGCGATGCGCAGGGACGCCTGCTTGTGTGTATGCATGGAGATCGTCGCGTCGCGCGTTGGGAAAAGGGAGTGTTCACGACGCTCGCGGATCGCTTCGACGGCAAACGCTTCAGCAGCCCGAACGACCTAGCCATCCGCAAAAATGGCGACATCTATTTCACCGACCCGCCCTACGGTTTTGACAAAGGCAACGAGTCGCCGCTGAAGGAGCAGCCGTTCAACGGCGTCTATCGCGTGAACACGAAGGGCGAAGTGACACTCATCACGAAGGACGTGGACTGGCCCAACGGTATCGGCTTTTCGCCCGATGAAAAAATCCTCTACGTCGCCGTGAGCGATGGCCGCGCACCGCGCATCATGGCCTTCGATGTTCAAGCGGACGGCTCAGTCACGAATGAGCGCGTCTTTTTCGACGCTACAAAGGCGGGGAAGAAGGGTGACAAGGGCTCGTGCGACGGGATGAAAGTGGACGCGCATGGAAACCTGTGGGCGACTGGCCCCGGCGGCGTTCTGGTGATTTCGCCCGGTGGAAAGTTGCTCGGACGCATCCTCACTGGAGAAGCCACGGGCAACTGCTGCTGGGGCGACGACGGCTCCACGCTCTACATCACTGCGGATATGTTTTTCGTGCGCATAAAGACACTCACGAAAGGCGCAGGCTTTTTCCCCGACAAGTAGGCAGTTTCCGTGCGAATCGAGGGCTGGAGGGGTGCTTGCCTCACTAGGACTCGAACCTAGACAAGCAGATTCAGAATCTGCTGTGCTACCATTACACCATGAGGCAGTGCGGAGGCGGCGGAAAGTAGGCGCGGGGCGGGGGAGGTAAAGGAGATTTTCTTCGTCTGCTATTTACCGAGAGGGGTGCTGAACTGGGCGTCGGCGGGCGGGGTGTAGTCGAATTTGGCGTCGCTTTGCTTGGTGGTGCGGACGTTGCGGAAGGTGGTAACGATGCGCTCGCCTTTGGGTAGGGTAGAGTCGGTTTTTTGCACGGTGCCTTCGGCGTCGAGCCAGACGGTGAGTGTGGTGAGGATGCGTTTGAGGCTGTTGTTTTTTGGAGTGAGGGCGATGCGGGTGTCTGTGCCGACTTTGGCAGCGGCAACGCGAAAGTATTTTTCCACGTCGGTGAAATTGAGGCCGGCGGTGAGTGCGGCGAGGTTGTCATCGAAGCTCTGGCGCTGGCCGAGTGTGTAGTGTTCGGCCTGTTTGAAATTGGGATAGTAGATCCAGAGTTCGCTGCCGTTGCAGACGGTGAGGCTGGGGGAGTTACCTTTGAGTTCGCGTCGGAATTTGTTCGGTGTCTGAAAGGCAATGGTGCCGTTGCTGGTGATGGGTTTGTTGAGGAGATGGGTGGTTTTTTCCTCGGTGAAGTCGGCGGCGAGTGC
>JBEIQV010000052.1:0-14544 GCA_040376335.1 Verrucomicrobiia bacterium
CGGCGCGGTGCTTTGCTTCGTCGAGTCTTGCGTCGTGTTGAAAGGCGACGAAGTCCGTCTCCAACATGCGGCCCGCGCGCGTAGCCCCACGGGCCATGAGCACGCTCGTCGCCGTGTCGCTGGGCACCGAGAGAAGAGTGACGCCAGCCTCGCGGGCGGCAATTTCCACATCGGCCCCGATGGGCTGTCCGCCGGTCACGACGACGGCGCGCGCCCGATTTTGAATGGCGAGCAACTGCGTGCGAGGACGGTCGCCGACGAAAATCACGAGATGCCTTTTTTCGGCGGTGTATTTTTCGAGGCGCGTGGCGAATGTCCCGCGCTGCATCGCAGCGACGACGAGAAACAACTGTTCCTCTTCGTTGCCGAGTTCCCCGCAGACGAACTGGGCGCCGAGGGTGCGCGCGACATCGGCGAGCGATGCGGTGACGATGCGTGCTGCGGTGGTTTCTTCGCGCGACGGGAAAAGGTGATGGGTGATTTTGAATGCGTTCAGCAGACCGAGGCAGCGATTGTGATCGTCCACCACGGGCAGACCGCGCAGTCGCCGGCCTTCGATGAGTTGAATGGCGTCGTAGATGGCGGTGTCGGCGTGGACGCTGACGACATTTGGCTGCATCACATCGTGGACGCGCGGGGAGAGGTCGTTGATGAGCACGGGCGGCTCCACGCCAAATTTACGTAGCACGAAATCAATGCGCGCATTCGTCGAGCCGCAGCGGGCGGCGACGACATCCTTGCAGCCGGACAGGCGTTTGAATTCCGCGTAGCCGAGCGCTGCGCAGATGGAATCCATGTCGGGATTCTTGTGACCGATGACGATAGTTTGCACGCCGCGCAGAAAAGCGACGCACCGCGCGCGGGGAAAGACGGAAAGTGTGACGTGCGCGTGTCAGCTCTCCGGCGTCACGCCGAGCACGATGTCGAAACGCGCCGCGAGTGCGACTACAAGCCAGCCTAGGTGTGACGCCCTGGGCTGGCTTGTTGTCGGGCCGTTGGCCCTGCAAGTCCGCCGTCGCCTCGCCTGCATATCGGTTTCCATCGGTGAAATTCGAGGTTCAATCTTGGAAATTGGCCGTGCGGGCTTTGGAAGACGGGGCGGCACAAGGAGGGGGGGGCCGTCTCGGCCCCCTGCGCCCTGAAAGGGTGCCCGGCAAATGGCACATTCACAGCGGAGACACGCGGAGGGTGCCCCTGCCCGGGCACAAGGGGCCGGGACGGACCCCTCTCCTTGCCGCAACCCCCGCTTTCCCCGCCCTCACTGCGGCGGGCTCTTGGTGCCGTCGGGGAATATGATCTCGGTATTTGGCAATGCGGCTCTCAATTCCCGCAGTGAGGCGGCGGTGATTTTAATGCAGCCTTCAAGGTCGAGCATTTGCAGTCCAGTTAGTCTCTTCAGAACGTCAACTTTTTGAAGGACGGGGTTATCGTAGAGGCTTAGCAATTGCAAGTTGGTGAGGGCATCAAGGGCGTCCACATTTTGCAGGCCGTGGCAAGAGAGGAGTTGAAAATTTCGGAGGGAGGTGAGCCCTTTGATGTCGTCTAGGTTTTTGAGAGCGGTGCAATTGATAAGGACGATCCTTCGCAGGCTGGTGATGTCCTTGAATGCGTCCAGATTTTCGTCATGAAAGCCATCAAACCATAAATCTGTCGGGCGAAGGCGCTGAAACAGCCTTCGATAGCGGGCAAGGTTTGGAATTTCTCGACACTCAAGATCACGTTGATGGGTGCTCCAAGTTTCCCTGCTCAGTGCGTTGTGCCAGTCCCGCCGGATTGAACTGATTGGGTCATCGCACACCCATGTGAAACCCGCCGCTCTGGCTTCGCTGATCGCCTGCTGGTAATCATATTCCTGCCAAGCGGGGTATGCGCACGCGGCGAGGAGCATGGCGAGCAGCCACCAGCGCCGTTTGCCGAAATGGCGGCGGCGATTTTCTGTGGATGCGGGAGGTGCTTCTTTCACTGAGCTCTTATGCCTCGCGTTGCGGTGTGTGGCAAGCGGGGGTGAGATGCTTGCTTTCGCGCGTGGGTGCGCTTTTTCGCGGGTTCATTTCCCGATGCAGATGAGCTGGGAATAGGTGCGGACGTAGAGGTGGCCGCCGCTGACGGCGGGGGTGGCGAAGCTGTTGCGCTCGCCGAGGGGGAAGCGCTGGATGAGGCGGAATTTCTCGTCGGCGGCGATGACGACGAGTTCGCCGGCGCGGGTGATGTTGTAGAGTCGTCCGCCTTTTCCGCCGATGCAAATGGGGGAGGCGTAGTAGGGGCCTTCGACGCGCTCGCTCCAAAGTTGTTCGTTGGTGGCGGCGCGGAGGCAGGTGACGAAGCCGTTTTCTTTCCACAAAAAAAGCAGGTCGCCGACGACGATGGGCGTGGGCACGTAGCCGCCGGTGCGGATGACTTCGTAGGCTTTTTCGGGTTTCGCGCCCGGCTTTACGACTTCGACGAGGCTGTTCGCAGAGCCCTCGCCGCACTGGCCGATGACGAGGCCGCCGTCGGTGATGATGGGGGAGGCGACGCAGCGCAGGGTGAAAAGGTCGGGGAGTTCCCACGCGCGTTTGCCGGTCTTGGCGTCGAGGGCGACGAGGCCGTTGGCGAAGGTGGTGGTGATGATTTGCGGGCCGTCTTTTGCGGCAAGGATGCACGGGGTGGCGATGGTGTGCTTGCCGCTTTTCATGTCGGTCTTCCAGCGCGTCGCGCCGCTCTTTGCATCAAACGCCTGCACGAATGAGCCGGGCCCGTCTTGATCGCTGGCGAGCACGACTGCGTCATCGAGCACAAAGGGCGAAGTGCCGGAGCCGTGCTGCGATTGAAAGGGGGCGAGTTCGCGCTGCCAGATTTCTTTTCCATCGGCCTGTGCCATCGCGGCGAGGGTGCTTTTTTCCGGCCCTGCGGCCCAAAAATAAACGCGCTCGGAATCCACGGCGCAGGACGGGGAGGCGAAGCTGTTGTCGGAATGTTTGCGATACGCGCCGGTGGAAAATTCGCGCTGCCACAAAATCTTGCCGTCCTTCGCGCTGATGCAGACGACGATGCGGCGGGCGTCTGCATCCGTGGCTGCGCTGGGAGTGCAAGTGAGGAAAACTCTATCGCCCCAAACCACGGGCGATGAATGCCCGGTGCCTGGAAGAGTCGAGCGCCACAGGATGTTTTTGTCGGTGATTTGCTCCGGGAGATCGGCCTTGCCAGCGCCGGAGCCGTTGGGCCCGCGAAAGCGCGTCCACTCCTGCGCGCCGGCGCTCAATGTGAAAACGAGAAGGGAAAGAGCAGCGAAGGAGAAACGCATAAGGCGACCACTCAGCCGCAAGTCTGCGATGGGGAAAAGGAGAAACTGGCTGCCATCGCAACAGAGTAGTGAAGAAACTGCGGAGATGTGTTTTTGTGGTTACCGGGCAGGATTTGTTTTGAACGGAGGATTCATTCCTGCTGTCTTCCCGTCAGTGTCACCTCACTCGACTACGGTCAGGCTCTTAGCCGCGCTCGTCTTTATCGCCATGGGTGCCGCGCAGCTTTTCGGAGTGCAGCGCGGCTATGTGTGCGATTGTGGCGGGACGTCCGAGATTGTGGATGCGCCCTATTGCGTCGGCCCGCATGGAGAGGACTGCCACTCACATGAGCACGAATCGCAGCCGGCACACAACGAGCAAGGCGAGCATAAAGACCACGATGCGGTAACTGACAATCTGCAAAGCAGCCCGGCACCCGTGGTCACGGTTTCGGTGCCGCCGCCGGTGATGCTTTTCACCCTCCCGGATTTTCTATTTTCACCAACGCCAGTCGCGAACTCCACGCCGCAGTATCACGCGAACGTGAGGGGTGCTCCGCCGCCGGGCGTTGCGTTGGAACGGACAGTCGTCCTTTTGATTTGATTCACCGGCAGCCGTCGTCGCGGCTGCATCCGTCCATTTGCGTTCACGCGCGCTCTTTTGCGCATCCGCGTGCCGCGAACTTTCATCCACTCCAAACAATCAAACCATGATTCTAAAAACCATTTTCTTAACCATCATCGCCCTCGCAAGTGTCACTCGCGCGGAGGAACTTTCCCTCACTGTCGAGGGCGCGGCCAGCTACGCGGTGAGCCACAACCCCGCGCTCTCGGCAGCGCGCTTGCGGATCGAGGAGGCGCGGGGTCGTCTCGATGCGGCAGGGCGCAGGCCTAATCCCGAGTTGGAGTTCGACCTTTCGCAAAATATCCGCTCGCGGGAACACGGCGTGGGCGTCGCGTGGATGCAGAAGTTCCCACGCACCGCGCGCCTCATATTGGAAAAAGCAGTCTCCCGCGCGCACCTCGCCGCCGCCGCCGCAGAGGTGCGCGATGCCGAGCGCCGTCTCGCGGGCGAGGTGCGCGTAGCCGCCGTGAGCCTGCTCGCGTTGGAAAAAGAGCGCGATTTGCGCAGCCAGCAGATCATAAACAGTGAGGAACTGATCGCCTTTATGTCCAAGCGAGTGCAAGCTGGTGAAGCCTCCGCAGTGGATGCGGCGCAGGTGGAGTTGGAATCGAAGCAGATGGGCACGCAGGTGCTCATGCTCGATGTCGAGAAGGCGATCCTACTCGGCACGCTGCGCCCCTTGCTCGGCGTGGGCACTCGGGATACCGTGAACATCAACGGGGTGCTCAGCGACCCGGGCGCACTGCCCGCGAAGGGTGCGAGCGTCGTGGGGCGTGGTGACATTCGCGCAGCGCAGGCGAACGCGGAAGCTGCGAAGCAAAACGTCGCGCTGGCCAAGGCGGGCAAGTGGGAGGATTTCAGCGCGGGGCTGATGGCGACTCACGAACTCGCGGAAGACGCACCGGATGGCTTCGAGCGCGACACAACGCTCGGGCTGAAATTCAGCCTACCGCTCCCGCTCTATAATAAGAACGAAGGCCAAATCCGCGAAGCCGCCGCCGCCGCGAAGCGCACGGAAAAGGAAATCGAAGCCGTCGCCGCGCAAGCCAGCGCCGAGACCGCCGCCGCCCGAGGCGAGATGGCCGCGCTCGCAAAAATCGTCGCAGACATAGATGGCAAGCTCATCCCCGCCGCGAAACAGATCGAGGAACAACTCCGCGCCAACTACGCCGCCGGGCTGACGCCGCTGCCGGAAGTCATCCGCGCACGCGGGCGGCGATTTGAACTCGAGTCGCAGCGCCTCGACGCGCTCCGCGACTACCACCTCGCGCGGGCGAAACACCTAACTGCGACGGGCGCGACGCCCTCGCAAAAAAAATGAGCGCACTCTTTCTCACCACAAAAGCAGTGCTCAGCGGCGGCATCATCGTCGCCGTCTCGGAGCTTGCGAAACGCAACAACGCCGCCGCGAGCATTGTGCATTCGCTCTGGCCCGCGCTCACGGCGGGCGTGGCGCTCACCGTGGCGCTCTATTTCGTCACCATGCACTTGCTGAAAATAACGGGTGTGAACCTCTGAAACCAACTCTCAACAAACTTCCATGATTAGAAAACTCACCATCCTTTCCGCCGTGCTCTTCGCGGCTGCACCGTTGCTTGCCGCCGTCTCGCCGGAGGAGGCTGCTGCGACCGTCATCCTCGACGAAACGGGAGAAAAAAACCTGAAGATTGAAACGGTCGAAGCGGAGGAGACGGACTTTGAAGAAACCGTTTTCACACTTGGCCGCATCAATGTCGCGCCGGGGAAACGCGCGGTGGTCAGCAGTCGTGTGCCGGGGCGCGTAGTCAGCGTTGAGGCGCATATTGATACACTAATCAAAATGGCATCCGAGGCGTTAGTCATCGAGAGCAGGCAGCCCGGCGATCCGCCGCCGCGCATCCGCATTCCTGCGCCCATTAGCGGCATCGTGAGCGCGGTAAATGTCGTCGAGGGACAGCCCGTTGAGTTGTCCAATTCACTGATCGAGATTCTGGACCTCTCCACCGTTCACGCAACGGCTTCGGTGCCCGAGCATCTTGCCGCGAAGCTGAAAGAAGGAATGAGCGCACGCATCCGTGTGCTCGCAGCAGGAGGGAAAGAGTTCACCGCAGAACTTGCGCACATCGGCGCAGAAGTGGACACAAAGACCGGCACGATCGAAGCCGCGTTTCACCTCCCGAATGAAGACTACGCGCTGCGTCCGGGGATGCGTGCCGAGTTTTCCATCATCGTCTCCAAGCGGGAGAGCGTGATGAGCATTCCGCGCCTTGCGCTGCAAGGGGATGTGACCAATCGCACCGTCTATCGCCGCCATTACGACACGTTGCTAAAGCACACGTTCGTCCGCGTGCCTGTGCAGATCGGGGCGATGAATGACAAATTTGTGGAGGTGACCAGCGGCCTCACGGCGGGTGATGAAGTCGTTACCACCGGGGCCTATTCGCTGGCATACGCAGGGAAAGGCAGCGTTTCGCTAAAGTCCGCTCTCGATGCCGCTCACGGCCACGAGCACAACGAAGATGGAAGCGAGATGACGGCGGGGCAAAAAGCGAAAGCAGTCGCTGACGGAGGACACGCACACCACGGCATCTCGGCACTCACGATGTTTTCGCTCATTTCAAACGGACTGCTGCTAGTGCTGCTCGTCCTTGCCATGCTGCGGAAGGCCAAAGGCGATGAGGCAGTTAAAGTGGATACGCACTAGCCATGCTGAATAAACTCATTCGCTTTGCCCTCCATAATCGCGCCGTCGTTATCGCGCTCGCGCTGGTGCTCATGGTCATGGGGGTAAAGACGACGCTGGAGCTGCCTGTCGAGGTGCTGCCTGACCTCACAAAGCCCACCGTCATCGTCCTTACTGAATCGCCCGGCCTCGCGCCGGAGGAGGTGGAAATCAACATCACCCAACCCATCGAGCGGTCGCTGCTTGGCGTCGCGGGGCTCACGCGGCTGCGGTCGAATTCCGACGTGTCGCTCTCGCTCGTTTATGCGGAGTTCGATTGGGGCACGGACATTTATAAAGCGCGGCAATTTGTGCAGGAGCGGCTCGCCGGCGTGCGCGGCTCGCTGCCGCGCGGAGTCGAGCCGTTCCTCACTCCGGCGGCTTCTCTCATGGGCGAGATTGCGCTCGTCGGTGTGAGCAGTCGCGATGGTAAAACGCTCCCGCGCGATGTGCGGACGCTTGCCGACTGGACCATTCGTCCGCGTCTGCAAAGCATCGCAGGCATCGCCGAGGTGCTCAACATGGGCGGCGGTATCAAGCAAGTGCAGGTCATGCCCGAGCCGAATCGCATGGCCGCGCACGGCGTCACCTTTGAGGAACTGGAAACCGCCGCCCGCGAGTCAGCGGTGAATACCACAGGAGGATTCATCAACAGCAGCACCACTGAAGTCATGGTGCGCAATCTCGCCATGACCGTGCAACTCGAAGACATCGCCAGCACCGTGGTGAAAAAAAACGGCGACCGCAGCGTCACCATCGCCGACGTGGCGAAGGTGGATTGGGGTATCGAGCCGATGCGCGGCGACGGCAGCGTGAACGGCAAGCGCGGCGTGATCATGAGTATCACAAAATCCCCCGGCTTCGACACCGTCGCGCTCACGACGAAAGTAGAAACCGCCGTCGCCGAGTTGCAAAAGACGCTGCCCGAAGGCGTCGAGGCCCGGCTGCTTTTCCGGCAGGCGGATTTTATCGAAAACGCCATCGGCAATTTGAAGAACGCCATCGCCGAGGGTGCCGTCATGGTCACGGTGGTTCTGTTCCTCTTTCTGCTCAACTTCCGCACCACGTTCATCACGCTCACCGCGATTCCGCTCTCGTTCGGAATCACGATGCTCACGTTCAAATGGTTCGGCGTTTCCGTAAATTCCATGACGCTCGGCGGCCTCGCCGTCGCCATCGGCATGGTCGTGGATGATGCGATTGTGGATGTGGAAAACGTCTTCCGCCGACTGGGCGAAAACGCGGCGCTCGCAGCGCCAAAACCACGCCTAGATGTCATCGCCCGCGCTTCTGGCGAAGTGCGTAATTCCATCCTCTACGCCACGGTGCTCATCATCCTCGTCTTTCTCCCGTTGCTTGGACTGACCGGTGTCGAAGGGCGCCTCTTCTCACCCATCGCCATCGCCACCATCGTTTCGATGATTGCGTCATTCGTTGTGTCGCTGACCGTGATTCCCGTGCTGTGCTCCATCCTTCTCCGCCCGAAGCACGGTCACGCGCACAAGGATGGATTCATCACCCGCAGCATGAAATGGCTTCTGGAGAAAACGTTCCTCCGCTTCGGTCTCTCGCAGCCGTTTTTACTGCTCGGAATCGTCGGCATGATGATGGTCGGCGCGTTCCTGCTTTATCCGCAAATGGGCAAAGACTTCCTACCCACATTCCGCGAGCAGACCGCGCTCATCGCCATGACCGCAGCGCCCGGCACTTCGCTCGATGAGACGAACAACATCGCCGATGTGATCGAGCAACAACTACTCACCATTCCTGAGGTGAAAAAAGTCGGGCGGCGTCTCGGTCGTGCAGAACGCGGCGACCACGTCGTGCCCGTGAGCACGGCGGAGTTCGACGTGGATTTCCGCGATGAAAAAAGCAAGCGCACCCGCGACGAGATCCTTGCCGACATTCGGAAGAAAGTGCAGGGCGTCCCCGGCACCTTCAGCGTCGTCATGGGACCGCTGGCAGACCGCATCGGCCACATGCTCAGCGGCGTCTCCGCGCCCGTGGCCATCAAGGTTTTCGGGCCGGACCTCGAGAAACTGCGCACCCTCGGCGTTGAGATACAGAGTGTCGCAAAAACCATCCCAGGCTTTGCCGACTGCAAACTCGACCAACAAAGCGTCATCGCTCAACTCCGCATTGTGCCCGACCGCGAACGCTGCGCTGCCTACGGAATCACGCCGGGCAAGCTGAACGAAACACTCTCCAAACTTATTGGCGGCGAAAACGTCGCCGCGCTCCGGGAAGGCCAGCGTGAAGTGGATCTCGTCATCCGTCTGCCGCTGGAGTGGAGAGAAACGCCGGACAAGCTCGCAGACTTACCGATAGAAGTCTCTGATGGCGCAGGTGGTATCCAGCGCATCCCGCTCCGCCTCATTGCCGATGTGCGCGAGGCGAAGGGTCCTAACGTTATCTTCCGTGAAAACGCCCAGCGCCGCTTTGCGCTCGCCATCAAACCCACCGTGCGCGACGTGAGCACGCTCGTCGTCGAACTGCAAAAGTGCGTCGCTGAAAAAGTGAAAATGCCCGAGGGCTACTTCGTTACCTTCGAGGGCGAATTCCTCGCCCAGCGCGACGCTTCCAAGCGCATCGCCATCCTCAGTTTCGTCGTCCTCATCATCATCGTCTTCCTGCTCTACGGCTACTTCCAGAGCGCTGCGCTCGCCGGGCAGGTGATGCTCAATATCCCGCTCGCGCTCGTAGGTGGACTCGCCTTCACCTATTGGAAACTGAACAACATATCGATCGCCACACTCGTCGGCTTCATCGCAGTCGGCGGCATCGCCGCGCGCAACGGAATCATGATGCTCTCTCACTACCTGCACCTCATGAAGCATGAAGGTGAAGGCTTCACGAAAGCCATGATCATTCGCGGCACAAAAGAGCGCATGGTCCCCGTGCTTATGACCGCGCTCGCCGCAGGCATCGGCCTCATCCCGCTCGTCCTAGCGGGTGACCAGCCGGGCAAGGAAATCCTACACCCAGTCGCCGTCGTCATCGTCGGCGGACTCGTCACCAGCACCCTGCTCGACTTCGCAGTCACACCCGCCGTCTTCTGGCTTTTTGGTCGAAAGGCGGCCCGCCGCGCGCTGGAGGCCGGAGCCGGAGCCGCCCAATAAAAATTCCCCGGAACGACAAAACAACACACACAAAACAAAAAATGAAAACACACATCCTCGCGCTGCTCGGCAGCCTCGCAATCACAGTCAGCGCACTTGCGCATGGCGGAGTCGAACTCGGCCCCAACGGCGGTCGCATTCTTGAGTTCTCGAAAAACGAAACCATGCATGGCGAAGTCACCGTTAAGGACGGCAAGTTCGTCATTGCTGTGCTCGACAAAGACATGAAGCCCGTCGCGCTCGCAGATCAGACGCTCACCGCAAGCGGCGGCCCAAGCGCAAAGGCTGAAAAACTCACTGTCGAGAAAGTGGACGGCAAATTCGTCGTGCCTACGGTGAAAGCCGGCGAATGGCTCATCGTTCAGTTCAAGGCGGACGCCAAGGCCAAGGCCATCACTGCACGACTGCAATATGACACTGCCGAGTGTGAGAAATGCAAAGCGCCCGAGTGGATTTGCAAATGCACGCAGGCAAAAGAAAAGAAGTAGCGCGATGTGACGGCGCACTCCGTAATTTTGAATATTACGGAGTGCGCCTCACGCGAGCGCCGAGATTTCTTGGCGATACGAGATGTCCATGCTCAGTTTCGTGGCAATGCTACGAAACATCTTATCCGCCGCGCTGATCGCGCTTCCATTCACTTCCATAGCCGAGGACAAACCGGAGGAGTTTCGCTTTCAGGTTGAGAAACTACTTGGCGGGATGGCGCAGCCGATGGCGGTGCGGATCGCGCCGGATGGAAGGATATTTTTTAACGAATACCGGGGAGCGCTGAAGATTTATCACCCGGATACGAAGCAGGTCGCGGAGGCCGGGAAACTGACGGTGTGGGCGGATCAGGAGAATGGATTTCTCGGTTTCACGCTCGACCCGAAATTTGCGGAGAACGGATGGATTTACTGCCTCTACTCGCCGCCGGGATTCAACGGGCAGCACCTTTCGCGTTTCACGATGGTCGGCGACAAGCTGGACCTGGCTAGCGAGAAGTTGCTCCTGAAATACGAGGAACAGCGTAGGCAATGCTGTCACCACGGCGGCTCCGTGCAGTTCGCGCCGGACGGATGTTTGCTTTGGAGCGCGGGGGACAACACGCATCCCCACGCGGACTCGAACGGATACGCGCCACTCGACGAGAGGCCCGGCAGGGAGCCGTGGGATGCTCAGAAATCGGCGTCGAACACGAACAGTCTTGTGGGCAAAGTCTGCCGCATTCGTCCGCTGCCGGACGGGACGTATGAAATTCCTGAGGGGAATCTTTTTCCAAAGGGGATGGAGAAGACGCGGCCCGAGATTTACGCGATGGGATGCCGGAATCCGTGGCGCATGACGGTGGATCCAAAGACGGGCTATGTTTATTGGGGTGAAGTGGGACCGGACGCAAATGACGACGGGCCGCGAGGGTCGCGTGGCTACGATGAAATCAATCAGGCGAAAAAGGCGGGCAATTTCGGCTGGCCGTATTTTATCGGCGATAACTTCGCATACACCGATTACGACTACACGACGCGCCAACTCGGTAAGCCCTTCGATCCACTGCGTCCGATCAATGAAAGCGTAAACAACACGGGCTTGCGCGAACTTCCACCCGCGTCGCCTGCACTCATTTACTGGCCATATCGCTCGCCACGCAAATGGCCGGAGACAGGCGATGGCGGACGGACGGCATGCGCCGGACCGGTTTATTATAGCGCTGCGGATGTGGAGAAGACGAACGGCTTTCCGCAGCATTTTTCGCGGTGCCTGTTGTTTTGGGATTGGGAGCGTCCGATGATGAAATGGGCGCGTCTTGATGCGGACTCGAATCTCGTGGGCTTGGAGCCTTTCACCAATGCAATCGTTCTGGCAAACAAGCGCGACCAGATTGAAAAAGTGAAACCGCAGGTGGCTGCAGGAGCAACGCTGGTGAAGCGCCCGGTGGACGCGGTGTTTGGCAAGGACGGCAGTCTCTACTTGTTAGATTTCGGAGAGACGTGGGGAGCAAATGCGGATTCCCAGCTTTTAAAAATCACCTACGTGCGGGGAAATCTCCCGCCTGTCGCGCGTCTTTCAGCGACGGATGTGAAGCTGGATGACGCATCCTTGAGCGGAACTTTTTCTGCCGAGGCTTCGAGTGACCGCGATGGAGATGCGTTGACTTACCAGTGGACTTTGAAGTCTGGCGACAAGCCGCTAGGCAACACTCCGAAGGTCAACGTGAAGATTCAGGAACGCGGAAATTTCATCGTGGAAGTGCGCGTGACGGACGCACAGGGAGCGAGTGCGACGGCCAGCGCCCGCTACATCGTGGGCAATGCCGAGCCGAAGGTGGAATTTGTGCAGCCGCTGGAAGGCGACTTTTTCACACCGGGACAGCCGGTGAAATATCGCGTCGCCGTGAGCGACAAAGAGGATGGTGAGTCTTCGGCGAAGCCTGCGGAGTTCGGAACGCGCACGTTGGTGAGCGCGGCTTTTCTGCGCAGCGATGGAAAAGAAGAGGCGCTCGACCCCGGCATGACGCGGATGAAGCAGAGCGATTGTTTCAATTGCCACGCCGCCGAGCAGACAGTCGTGGGGCCTTCGCTCGTGGACATCGCCGCGAAGTATCGCGGGCAGCCGGGTGCAATGGATTTGCTGACAAAAAAAATCCGGGAGGGTGGCAGCGGAGTGTGGGGGCAGATTCCCATGCTGCCACATCCTCAGCATACGGATGATGAAGTGGTCATCATGCTCCGCTGGATGCTCAGTCTCGAAAAAGGCAAGGGCGGGCCGGCGCTGCTGCGTGGCATCGAGGGGGAAGTCGTCGCACCGAAGAGCGACAAGCCGGGGCGATATGTGATGGAGGCAACCTACACCGACCTCGGCCACGCGCCCGCTGGCGAACTGAGCGGAAAGGCGACCGTTGCACTTCAGCAGCGCCGCATTGAAGCGGAGAGCGGCGTGCTTGCCGGGCCAAAAGTGAGCGGCGGGGCCGTCAGCGCCATTGATCACGGACACACGATCCAATTAGGTCCATTCAGCCTCGCCGACAGCGCGAGTGTGACTTTCCGCGCAGCGAGCGGCGGAGCGGGAGGAAAAATCGAAATCCACGCAGACAAACCCGATGGTGAATTGCTGGCAACGCTGGAACTCGCACCGACTGGCGGCTGGGGAAATTGGAAGGAGATGACTACGCCGCTCAAGGCTCCCGCAGCGCGAGGCGTGGTGTTCGCCGTTTTTGTGAATCCCGAAAAGAAGGGGCTAATGAACTTGGACTGGATTCAGTTCAACCCGTAGCCGCTACTTCGCCTTCGGCTTCGGCTCATTCTTCTCCACAACCTTTGGCACCGGCACAGGTTTTGGTTCTGGTTTTGACTTGGGTTTAGATCCGCTTCCGATGATTCGGAAAAAAATGAGGAGCACAAAAATACCGCCTGCGGCGAACATGCCTGCGCGCTTGTAATCGAGCTGTTCTGTTTCCTCAGTAGGAGTCTGGCCTGCTTCAGCGCCCGGCTGCGGCGCAGGTGCTGCCTTTGCTACAGCAGGCTTGTCGTTCTTCGCTATGGCAACATCTGGGACTGGTTTGGTTGTTGCAACCTGTGCCGTCTGGAAGATTTTGAAACTCGCGGCGGCTTGTTGCATCTCTGTATCGAGACTTGCCTCCTTGCCTGCGCCCGCAAGCATTGAAACCGCGTAGATGCGCCCATTGGCTGAGGTGAATCGAATGATGCCCTTTGCGTTCAAGTTGCCGAACGTGGAAGTGACGGGGTATTGCAGCCAACTCGTTGCACCGATTTGCACTGTTGAGCGACCAAGGAATTGATAGGTGAGGCCGCGCATCAATTGCTCAACCGCTTTCAGGGTGGCGGCATCGCTCAAGTTCGAGCTTGGAGGATTATCGAGGACGTTGACACCAAATGCCACATGTCGTGTCGCATTCTGCATGGCGATGAGCAGTGTCGTGCCCGGCACATCGGCCATTTTGATCCGCACCCATCCGGTGCTGTCTGGTAAATTCGCAGAGCAGGCATAAATATCATCGCGCCACTCCGCAGCGCGAAGAGGGAGGAGGAGTGAGAGCAGGAATAGGGCGGTTGCTTTAAGCATGGGCGGAGCGAAGCAGAACATCGCCTCGCCGGACAAGCACCAACGCTGAACAACTATCAGTGTCGTCGTCGCGTGCGGATATACATGATGAAAAACGCAAACATCAACACGAGCATCGCGATCAAACACACGACATAGCCCGCCCGATAATAGCGCATGAACGGAGAGGGGCCGGTCAACTGTTTCTGATTGGGTTCCAGAAAGCGGAAAGTCTTAAGCACTCTCATGAAGCGTTCGTCCTCCAGACGGCTTTCATCGCCTCGAGCGAAGGTTGTCACGAGGTAAGCTTTCTTTTCAACAATCGCAGCCCTTGTTACCAGCACTTGCTGGCCGCTCGCATCATTCGGACGCTCTCCGATGATTTCTACAAAGGGTCGACCCAGCCACTCTATCTGGGTTTTCTTTTTTGTCTGAAAACCCATCGCAGTGAGCATTTCGGAAAAACGGGAGATGGCGGCCTGACCGAGGACATTATTCGTTGGGAAGTCAGGTATGACGATCACCGAAACCGATTGTTTATCCTCCATGTTTGCTGCGCTAAAAATCATCTCGCCTGAGGGTAGTCGGGCGGCATTGCCGAATTGCCATGGTTCGTTATTGGGCAGCGTGATGGCGCAAAGGTGTGCATCGGATCGCCATTCTTCTGCAGCAGCGCTGAAGATGAGAAAAATTGGGAGCAGGAATGTGAGGAGACGCTTCATCGCGACGATCTGAGCAAAGCAGCGCGTATTTGGCGAGCACGACGCTCGTTTTGCGCAACAAAGTCTCGCTTGCA
>JBEIQV010000315.1:0-3638 GCA_040376335.1 Verrucomicrobiia bacterium
AAATACACGACGAACATCCCAAAAGTCTTCGCCGCCGGCGACTGCCGCCGCGGACAGTCGTTAGTCGTCTGGGCCTTCAACGAAGGCCGAGGAGCCGCCCGCGAATGCGACACGTTCCTCATGGGCGCGACGGATCTTCCATAGTCGAATCCACTCCAAGGCTACAACTTTTTGCTCCTCAACTTATCTGAGATTTTGAAGAGAGGGCAGGGGAGTGCATGGCGAAATAGGTTCACTGCTCCACGCATTGAGCGAGAGGTATGCATCCATCGCGATTTTTCTTTTTCATTTTACTAAGCAAATTCACGGTGGCGGTTTCTATGTTCGTCATGAATTTTTGCCGCCCAGTCTCCTGTTCAATATTTGCTTCTCTCATCGTATTTTCCTCATGCCTTCATGCGCAAACGCTCACTCCCGACGATGCGGCACTGGTGGTGTTGAACACTGGCAAGCGTGCTTTTAACGACAGCCAGTTTCCCGTTGCGGTGGAGCGTTTCCGGGAGTTTTTGCGGGTGGCTCCGAATCACAAGGATGCGGCGACGGCGCGCTATGCGCTGGGGCTTGCATTGTTGGAAACGGGTGACCCGAAGGGCGCGCTGGAAGCTTTGACACCGGCTTCGACGGTGGAGTTCCCGGAGCGTCCGCAGGCGCTTTACCACGTCGGGGCTGCGCAGCGTCTCACGGGCATTCAGACGCTCGCGCAGATTGATGCGAGGCCGAATGAAGCGGATGCGTTGAAGACGGCAGCGGCGGCCAGTTTCACCGAGGCGACGAAGGCGTATCAGGCGGCGGCGGACTTGCTCACTGCACGGATGAAGAAGCCCGCTGGCGATGCTGCGGCGGAGTTGTCGGTGGATGCCGAGTGGCTCATCCGGGCACGATGCGATCAGGCGGACATGCTCTTGCGCACGGCAAAGACAAAGGAGGCTGCGGATCTCGCGTGGCCGCTGATTTCGGATCCGGTGTGGACGAAGAGCCGCAGCCGGCAGCTCGCGACTTATCATTTCGCCCATGCGAGCTTGTTGCTGAAGGACTACGCTGCCGCCGTCCGCGAACTGAATTTACTCGCGCCTTTCACGCAGGAGTTCGGTGTTCATGCGCGCTATCTGCTCGGTCGCGCGCAGCATCTCAGCGGCGAACGCAAGACTGCGGCGGAGCAATACAAGGCGGTGCTTGCGGGATACGAGGAGCAAAAGAAAGCGGCGCAGGTGGCGTTGCAAAATCCCACAGCGTTGAAAGCGGAGCAGAAGGCTTCGCTCGAAGCGCTCGTGAATCAGGTGCCGGAGCACGTGGGTCGTGCGGAGTTTTATAGTGCAGTGCTCGCTTTCGACGAAGGGAAGCTGGCGGATGCGGCGGCGGCATTCGCGGCGTTTGTGCAGAAGTATCCGAAGTCGCTGCTGATTCCTGAGGCACAGTTCCGCACGGGCGTTTGCAATGTGCAGCTCAAGAAATACCCGGAGGCAACTGCTGCGCTCGATCCGCTGAAGGAGCATCCGCAACTCGGCGATCAAGCGCTGCTGTGGATGGCGCGGGCCAAGGTCGCTCCCGCAGATCCGACGAAGCCTGCGGAGTATGATCCGGCACTCGCCGCTGCGATGGATATGCTGCGTCGCTCTTCGCAAAAGGTGCAGGCGCTCGCCGCCACCGATGCCGATGCGAAGGCGCGGCGTCAGGACATTTTGATGGAGCTCGCCGACACTGCCGCGCTGGCGAAACTTTACCCTGAGGCGATTACGAACTACGAAATTATCATCAACGAGAAGCTGGGACGCGACGAGGAGGCGATGCAGCGGGAGGTCACGGCGAAGCATCTAGCGACCCAGTATCCCGAGGCGGAGGCGCTCGCGACAAAGTTTGAGACAACATACCCGGCGAGCACGCTGCTGCCGCTCGTGATTTTCCGCAGTGCGGAAAGCGCCTATCTGCGCGCGATCAAGATTGCCGATCCGGCCGCGCAGAAGGTGGCGTTCGGCGAGGCGGTCACGCGCTACAAGCGCATCGTCCGCAAGTATCCTGAGTTCGTTCACATCAACATGGCGCGGCACGGTCTCGCGAGTGCCCTCTACCGCTCCGGTAGCTACACGGAGGCCGCGATGACTTTTGACAGCATCCCCGAAGCGGATCGCACGGGCGAACTGGTGACTGTCCCGTATCTTCTTGCCGACTGTCTGATGCGCGACCTGCCTCCGGAGACGGATGACGCGACGCAGGCCGCCCGCGGTCTTCAACAAGTGGAGCAGGCCATGAAGCTCCTCGAAAAATTCGTAGCAGCGCAGGACAAAAGCCCGCAGGGCCCGGATGCGCTGTTGAAGCTCGGAAATTGTCACCAGCGAATCGCCGCGCTCAAGACCGTGCAGACACAGCGCACAGTCAGCCTCGCCGCTGCACGCGACGCCTACGACCGCGCCATCAAGCTGACAGACAAAGAGCCGACGCGCTCATCGGCGGTTTTCGAGATGGCGAAATGTCAGGCGCTCCTCGGCGATGCCACCGCCGCCGCTGCCGCGCTCACGCAGTTTCAAAATGCGCCCTTCAACACCAATCTGAACGCACCGCTCGCGCTGCTCCGCCTTTCCGTCCTGCTCCGCGCGCAGGGCAAGGCCGCAGAGGCAGTCCCCGTGATGGCGAACTGCCGCGCACAGCACGAAGCGCGACTCACCGCCGAGCCCGCGCGCGCAGCGTGGGTGCCGTTGATTCAATACGAGCATGCAGTCGCGCTGAAGGAATCCGGCAAACTGCCCGAGGCACGTGCGCAGTTTGAGGTCATCGCGAAACAATTCCCCGGCAAGCCCGAGGCGCAGAACGCGGAGTGGCGCGTGAGCCAGTGCAAACGCGAAGAGATCGCCGCGCTTCTTGCACCGGCGCGCACGGCATTCACAAAGCCCGACGCGAAGCCGGAGGAAATCGCCGCCGCGCAGAAGCTGCTCGATCCGCAGACCGACGCCCTTCGTGATTCAGCGGATGCCTTCCTCGTGCAGGCCGAGCAACTGCGCACTGCCGCCCCCGGCTCCGACGCACATTTGCGAATGCTCTATGAAGCTGCGTGGTGCTACCGCCTTCTCGCCGACGTCGAGGGCGAGACCGAGCGCCTGAACGCACAGCGCGCCCCCGCTGTCGGCACACCCGCTCCCGCACCGGCCCCGGCTTCCCGCCCGCCGTCGGAGCAGCGCAGCGTCGAGATTTACAAAAAGATCATCGCCGCCGCGCCGGTGTCGCCCGTCACCACACAAGCGCGCAACGAGCTTTCGGAAATCTACAGCGCACGCGGCGAAACCGACGCCGCGCACGAACTGCTCACCGCCTCAGTCGAAAAAGTCGCCGCCACGGAAATACCTCCGCGCACCCGCCTCGGTCTTGCTGCGGCGAGCCTCGTAAAAAAGAACCCCGCTGTGGCCATGACACATTTGCAGCCGCTTCTCACCACGCCCGAGAGTCCCGATGGAATGGAGGCGCGCGCCCTTGTTGGCGAGGTGTTCATGCAGCAGGAAAACTGGGCCAAGGCCATCGAGCAGTTGCTGCCTTTCCGCGACGACGAAAAATTCCGCAACCTCGCCAGCGTGAGCGACCGCGCGGTGCTCCGCCTCGGTCACGCCTACGCGGAGAGCGCGCAGTGGGACGCGAGCCGGCAGACCTTTGAG
>JBEIQV010000424.1:0-1677 GCA_040376335.1 Verrucomicrobiia bacterium
ACACGGCGCGCGGGAAAGGTAAAGGCGTCGCTGCGGGTGAAATCAAAACCCGCTAGGAGGGACTCAAAGCGCTGGGCGCGCCGATGACTGAGCGGTGGATGGCGAGGCCGAGACTGTGGCGCGTGAAGGGTTTGTTGAGGATTTCGCGGAGGCCGAGTTCCAGAGCTTCCTGCTCGGTGCCCGCGCTGCCGACGAAGCCAGTAAAAAGAACGCACGGCAGAGCAGCACCTACGGGGCAATTGGCGCGGATGCGGCGAATGAGTTCGAGGCCGTTGATGTGCGGCATGTTCAAGTCCGTGAGGAGTGCACCGAATTTAGCCGGCACGGTGGTGAATTCTTCCAACGCACGCTCGGGGCTCTGGCAGGTGGTGATTTGGTAGCCGAGTTCTTCGAGGAAAGTGCGCGCGACTTCGCAGACCATCGCTTCATCATCTACGACAAGAATATGCCGGCCATTGCCCGACGGTGTATTTTCCTCACACGGAGGCGGGCCGACCGGCTCACTCGCAAGCGGGAGATAAATGCGGAAGGTGGAGCCATTGCCAAGCGCACTCTCGACAGTAATCACAACGCAATGCGCCTCAATGATGCCGTGGACGACTGCGAGACCCAGTCCTGTTCCTTCGCCGAGATCCTTGGTGGTAAAGAAAGGCTCGAATACATGCGTTAGCGTTTCGGTGTCCATGCCGCGCCCGGTGTCAGTCACGCTGAGGCACGCCCAACGACCGTCGGCAAGGCATGGATGCGCTTCGAGCAGCGCCGGTGTAGCGACCATTTCTTCGAGAGAAACAACGAGCCGGCCCGGTGCTCCGCCGATGGCGTGTGCGCCGTTGGTCGCGAGATTCAGCAGAGCCTGATGAAGCTGAGTAGGATCGGCAAAAACACTACCGACGCCGGGCTCCAGTTCCGCACGAATCTCGACGGCAGCAGGCAGCGTAGCACGGAGCAACTTGAGCGTGTCGCGAACGATGGGCGCGAGTGCGATGATTTGTTTCTCCGGCGGTCGCTTGCGGGAGAAGGTGAGAATTTGCCGGACGAGTTCGCGCGCTCGATTCGCGGCGCTAAGAACGTGCGAAAGATCGTCGCCAACGGGATGCGAGGCGGGCAGCCGGGCGCGGGCGAGTTCCGCATAGCCGATGATGCCAACGAGGATGTTGTTGAAATCATGCGCTATCCCGCCCGCCAGCGTTCCGATGGATTCCAGTTTCTGCGACTGCCCAAGCTGCGCTGAAAGCCGCTCCTTCTCCTCGGCAGAGCGATGCCTCGCCGTGGCATCGCGGAAACTCCACACACGACCGAGAATTTCATTCCCTTTGCGCTGCGGACGGGAGTCCCGCTCAAAAACGCGCCCGTCTTTAAAATGCAGCACCTCCCCGCTCGTGGATTCTTCAGGGTGCGAATAGAGGGAGCGCACACGCCCAAAAAACTCCTCCGGGTTGCTGAGCTGTTCCGTGACATGTCGCAAAAGCTGATCATCAAAGCGCTTTTCAGCAAGTTCAGCGGGAATCTTCCATAGTTCGAGAAAACGCTGGTTGTAGCTAGATAGTGTAGTCACGAGATAAGAAGTGTGGTATGGGAGTGAGGGATGAAAGCTGAACATCGCCGTCACGACATCTCCGAGAGAGCCTGGAAGCTGCTGGAGCCGCATTTGCCCGGCAGGGCTGGTGCATGGGGAGG
>JBEIQV010000264.1:0-4556 GCA_040376335.1 Verrucomicrobiia bacterium
CACCTCGAAGCTCCGGCGGACAAGCCGTTCCCGTTTGTCTATTTCATCACCATCCACAATGACTCGGATGAGACGGTGACGATCAAAGGCCGCAAGTGGGTGGTGACGGATTCCGCAGGGGGCACAATCGTCGTGGAGGGAGATGGCGTTGTGGGGAAATTTCCGCGCCTCACCACTGGTGAGAGTTTTTCCTATAACAGTTACCACGTCATCGCGTTCGACAGCGTTGCGGAGGGCGCGTTCATCGGACTCACAGACGAAGCGAAACCGGTGCTTGTGCGCATTCCTCGT
Source organism: Verrucomicrobiia bacterium (assembly GCA_040376335.1). Lineage (GTDB taxonomy): Bacteria > Verrucomicrobiota > Verrucomicrobiia > Chthoniobacterales > Chthoniobacteraceae > SXWH01. The sequence continues at coordinate 292 of JBEIQV010000264.1, forward strand.
TTCGAGATGAAGGCACCTGAAGCAGAGTGAGTCGGACGGGCTACTCCGCGATTACGAAATCAACGCCGATATCGTGTGGTTCCATCCGGAGTTCGGGGACGATTTGAAAATCAAAGCAGACGCCTACTTTGCAGGTATGCGACGATAACGAGGCGAGCAGGCGGTCGTAGCATCCGCCGCCGCGACCGCAGCGAGCACCAGTCCGAGTAAATGCGACGCCTGGGACCAGAATGAGATCTACATCGGCGGGCAGGATCAACCGCGCTGGATCCGCGATGGGTTCTCGGAGATTCCATTGGCCCGATTGCAATTCGTAGAGCGATTCGACGGAAAAGAGCGAAAGACCATTTGCAGCTACTCGCGGGTAGCAAAGGACTTTGCCGCCGGGCTGTTGCCATAGAAGTTCGACATCCGGCTCTCGCTGCTGCGCCGCGAAGAGCGCGACAGTGCGGGCGTTGCGCCATTGCGGAAGCGCGGCGATGGCTGCGCAGATGCGTGCGCTTTTTACCCCGCGCTGATCCGGAGGCAGTGGCAATCGATCGCGCATGGCGCGGCGAAGTTCGTCTTTGGCGGACATGGCTTGTGTGATGCGCATACTGATCGCGGAGCGGGGAGAACAGTTTTTTCATACCATGCTCTTGCACGAAACAATTGCGTCGCGCATCATGTTCATTACGCTGACTGCCTGTGCCGAAAATTTTGCCACGAAAGCCCCCGAAGGCGAGGATTACCAAGTCAACGAATGGTCACCACGCTCACACGACTGCGGGCGCACACAAAGTCGGGCTAAAACCCAAGAAGGGCTGGAGCAAGCGCAGCTACCTTACGAATGTCTGGCTGCCATCGCTTTTCAAAAAAAGGAAAGGGGGCGAGGTTGTGCCGGAGTTTCCCGAAGTCCGGCGAGGGGAGATCGGTTTAACGTGGATCGGTCACGCTTCGTTTCTTCTGCAATTTCCAAACAATAATCTGTTGATCGATCCAAACTGGGCGAAGTGGCTGAAGGTTGTAAAACGGCTGAAGCATCCCGGCGTGAAACTGGACCATCTGCCGGAGATCGATCTCGTGCTGGTGACCCACGCACATTTCGATCACCTCGATCGTCGCACGCTGCGCAGCGTTGCCTCAAATCAACCCATTGTCGTTCCTTTCGAGGTTGGAAATCTCGTTCACGATCTCGGTTTTCACAGCGTCCACGAACTAGGGTATTGGGAAAGCTACCGACATGGCTCGCTGAACGTGTCGCTCACGCCGTGTCATCATTGGGGTGCACGCGTGCTGCACGATACGCATCGCGGATTCGGCGGTTTCATTGTGCAGAGCGGCGGACGCACCATTTATCACTGCGGCGACACGGCATATTTTCCGGGCTTCAAAGAAATCGGGAAGCGCTTCGACATTGATGTCGCACTGCTACCCATCGGTGCCTACGAGCCGCCGAGCGGGCGCGATGTTCACATGAACCCCGAACAGGCGTTGCATGCGTTCATGGATCTCGGCGCAAAAGTCATGGTGCCGATGCACTACGGCACATTCAGGCTAAGCCATGAGCCGCTCGATGAACCACTGGAGCGTCTGCTGATCGCTGCAAAACAGATGGGTTTGAGTGAAAAAATAGCGGTGATGACGGAGGGAAAACCCGAGATATTTTAGCGGGCGGGAAGGAAAACGGTGAACGTGGTGCCCTGCCCGACTTTGGTAGAAAGACGGACTGCTCCGCGAGCTTGAGTGACGAGCTGTTTCACGCTGCCGAGCCCGATGCCCGTGCCTTTACCAACGGGCTTGGTGGTGAATTGTTCGTTGAATAATTTACCAACCACTTCCGGGGGAATGCCGGGACCATTGTCGCGCACGCTGATGGCGTTTCGCGCCCAACGAAGCGTTCTTCCGCGTTATCGATAAAGCTGGATGAGTCGAAATCCGACGGCAGGAGCTGGGCAATGACTTCGACGCGATGTGGTGCATCTCCGCTTTGCAGGGCATTGATTGCCAGATTCAGCAAGATACGGAGGAGGTCGGTGCTGTGGATTGCGGCGTAGGCAGGCTGCTCCAATTCGCTGATGGTAAATTGATGTCCCTCGGCACTTGGGTGTTTAGAAAGAAGCTCCTGCAAATCGAGCAACACCTCGTTGACGGATGCGCGCTCGTCCGGATCGGCTTTTCGACGTGAGCCGAGATAGCGACGGGAGATTTCCAGGCAACGCGCCACCTGACCGTGGACCCGCGAAATGTTACCGCGCATTTTTTCCAACTCCGCGCCTTCAAGACTAGCTGCGGTCTGCACCTGACGTTCGAGCAATTCCACAAAGCCGTTGATGACGGTGAGCGGGTTGTTGAGGTCGTGCAGCACGTTGCCCACTTCGTCAGCTTCGGAGCTGGTTGAGATTTCACTGTGGAGTTCCTGCAACCGCGTGTGGGCGGATTTAAGGTCGCGGGTGGCACGACGTTTTTCGAGGGCCTTGCTTGTGGCGCTGCGCAGAGTGGGAATGTCGAAGGGCTTATTGAGATACTCGCGTGCGCCGTGGCGGAGAGCCTGCCGCGCAGTTTCTAGTGTCTCGTAGGCGGTGAGCATGATGACTTCGATGTCTTCATCGAGCGCCTTCAATTCGCGCAGCACATCCACGCCAGACATACCCTGCATGAGGATGTCGAGAATCGCGATGTCAGGCGTCCGCTCGCGGGCGAGCTTCAGGGCGTCCTTTCCATTGGATGCGAGCACGACATCAAAGTCGTTTTTGAAAACGACCTTGAGCGAAGCGCGTGGCCCTTCCTCGTCGTCCACGACGAGAAGGATTGGTTTAGAAGATAAATCAGGCACAGATGGAGATGACGTTGCCGTCGAATTATATGCGCCTAGAAATTGTATCCAGCACTGATCGAGATGGCGTGGCTGTCGAATTTATAGGTGCCGTCGGCGACGGTGCCTTGTGAAATGGTGCGCTCCGGGCCATGTGCCCATTGATAGGCGATGTCCCAAGTCCAGTTGTCACGCTGTCCGCCGAGTCCTGCGCTGAAAATGTGGCGGTTGGAGTCCGGCACAACGGGGTTGAAGGATTCGTTCGGCACGCTGTTTTCACTGTAAATGTAGCCGACGCTGGCGACCAGGCCGTTGTCGAATTTGTAGCTCGCACCGAACTCGTAGAAGAGGGAGGACTCCCAGTTGAACGGCAGCGCAACGTCACCGCTCTTCTTGCGGAGATTGACCGTGTTGAGGTTGTCCCAATCGGTCCAATCCACGTTCACTTCGAGGTTCCATTTCGGCGTCGGGCGGAAGCTGTAACCAACAACAATATTCTGCGGGAATTTGATCCCCGCCGATGCACTCTCACGCGTATCCGAGCCCGGCACCGGGAACGGACCGAACGGCGTGGCCACCGAAAAACCGTTGTAGAAAGTGTGAGCGTGGCCATCGAAATCAATGTCCGTCTTGCTGCGGTAGTTGATACCGAAGCTGTGCATCGGATGCGGCTTCCAAAGAATGCCAGCATTCCAGCTGATACCCCATCCGTCGCCTTCAAACTCGAACATGTCGTGCGCTGCCAGCACGCCACGTTTCAAGCTCGTCTTGGCGTAGTTGAAAGTAGGACCTGCAGCGATGGAGAGGCTGTCGCAAACCTGCCATGCGATGACGGGATTGATGGAGATATATTGAATGCTCCCGCTGATCGAGAGCGTGCGCAGTGGGGAGTTCTCGGGATATTCCAATCCGAAGCCGTAGGGTGCGTAGATGCCGAGTCCGAAAACCACAGGTGCAGAGGTCGGCTTCCACGTCGCGAAAAACGTCGGTGCGAATTGCCAGTCGCGCTTGATGTCGAAGTCAGGTGCACCGCTGGCAGGGTGAACGCGATTTTCCAAAGTGATGGCATACACGCCAATGCGGGTGCGAACGCCGTTGTCGTCAGGAGCAACGGGGACGGTGTTTTTTCCCCCGAGCGAGATGGAGGATGGGGCGTTCAGTTTCTCATAGAGCTGAGTGATGCCAGCGGGGTTGTAGTAGATTGCAGATGGATTATCCGCCGTGGCGGCGAAGGCATTACCACGTGCGGTGGCACGGGCGTCCTGGTCTGCGATGCGGATGCCGAGCGCGTGTGAAGAGGCGGTGAGGCCAAGCACGACGGCACAGGCGAGCGTTAGGGATTGGGCTGATTTGATAACGAGGCTGCCGTTTAGCAGGGCGTGAGCCACGAGGACAGATAAAGTTCCACCTCAGGGCTGCGCGTTAAAGAAAAGCTCGCTGGTTGGTGACGGGGAATTCATTACAAACAATG
>JBEIQV010000129.1:0-9329 GCA_040376335.1 Verrucomicrobiia bacterium
GGTTTACCTGATGGTGGCCATCCTCCACAAGCAGCTTGCACTGCCCGGCACCTTGCACAGAACTTTGCAACTTCTGAGTGTTCATCCGTTTGAGAAAATGTCTCTCCATGAGCTACTTGCAAAAACCGATTTCAATCCTTTGCCACCATCAGATTGCAACCAATTACTATTGTGGTAGTTATTACCGGACACTCGTGCTAAAATACCTAAAATACGTAAAAATTTACGTGACGAGAAATTTGGGCCTATTTATCTGCGGGGGATGGCTTTAAGTGCGTAACTCACCAATTCCGCCAATGAACGAAGCCCTAGCTTACGCTTGATACTCGCCCGGTGTGCTTCGATAGTGCGCACGCTCAAACCGACACGCTGCGCCATCAATTTGTTAGGCAGACCATCACACAACATCAGCATGACTTCGTTCTCCCGTTTGGAGAGTTTGCTGCACTTCATCTCCGTCGAACCGTTGTGATTTGTTCCGTCGTGGTTGTTGCCGACGCCTTTTTGACGCAGCTCAGTAATGTCTATCACAACCCCCAGATAACCGATCAAATTACCGTTCTCATCGTGCTGATCGGAAATACGGGAGCATACCCAAACCAGGCTCCCATCATGCCTTAGATAGCGGGACTCACAAAGAAATTGAGTTCTTGTTTCTATAGCCCTCCTCCATTCGACCAGTAGGCGCTGCAAATCGTCGGGGTGAATCACCCGTTGCCAACCGTTGCCAAGAGCGTCCTTCAGTGGGCAGCCCGACAATTCCTCCCAATTTTTGCTCACCCATAGGCACGAACCATTTACATCAGTGCGATACAGCGCGGCAGGCGAACTGTTCTGAAAATAGAGCGACAAATCATCGCCTGCCGCCGTGCGCGAAGATATTTTTTCTTCTACCTTTCGCTCAGAGACTTCCAGTGATGCAGCGCAGAAACCGAGTAGTTTACCATCGCCATCCCTTTCCTCCACGCAGCGGGCGCATAAACGCACACAATTGCCGTCTTTGTGAAGCAGGCGATACGCGAAACAGAATCCGTCCTTTCGTATTCCTCGGTTCGCCTCACGCACATACCGCTGCCATTCTGCGATCAGTCCGTCGCGATCTTCCGGGTGAATCATCTTTTGCCAACCAACGCCCATCGCTTCCGAGGCACTACGCCCTGTGAGTTCGCACCATCTCTTGTTCACCACCACCAGATTGCCTTCTGCATCTGTGCAATGCACCACCGCAGGAGATACTCTCATCAGCCTATCCAGCCATTTTTGCACAGCAATAGCCTCTGACGTGCCGCCTTTATTCTCTAACACATCCGCCTTTTTTATCCGATTTTCTTGGGAAACCTCTTTTTTAATTAGTTCGCGCACTATACTTTACGCACGATAAGACTGTCCATAATAAACCATATTTGAACTTATTTTTCATCTAGCCAGACAAGGATCGGACGCTCCTCCGCTTGTATGGCGAAATAGCCTTCAATCTCCAGCTTTACCTTTGCCGTTTCCGCATCTCCGTGCGTCAAAGGCATCCGCTCGGCGCGTGTGACAAGCAAGGGATCGTGGAAAAGACGAACCACCAGCGGGTCACCAGCAGGTTTCCAAATCGCCAAGATACGCTTTTTAGAATCAGTGCTGTGGATAAATTCGTAACAAAAGCAGTCCCCAGCATCCTCCCGCTCCACGTGCGAAAAACGGTAATCGCCAAGTGAACGGCGGAGCCACGCCAGCGCGTGAAAAACGGGCGTGGGCTGGCGATTTGGTGCGCTTCCGTCGCTGCGGAGTTGCGGTGCATCGGCATCTTTGCCCGATATCAAATGCGCCCGATCTACGCCAAGGCCCGCCAACAATAGGAAAGCACGCACCGTCCACATCGCCTGCTGTTCCTCGGTGACACTCAGAGTTTCCACACCCGACGGCGCGGGCTTCGTGCTCATATCGTAGCCAAACTCAGTTTCCCAAAGTTCCTTCGTTCGTGCGTGCCCTGCGCGCGATTTCTGCAATTGGCGGAGATTATCGAGCCACTTTGTCGTTGGATCTTCCGGATAGCTGCGAAGGGCAGATGACGCTGGAATCAACTGCTTTGCATCCACGTTCGGTCCGATGAAATCACGCATCAAAGGCCGTTCGCGCTCTCCCGCTCCGGCGAGCGCGCAGCATGCGCAAAATGCGATCAACAGAACCTTCATGCGTGCACACTATCGTGCACATGAGGTTCGCAGCAAGAATACGCCTGCAAATGCAATGGAGGGTGGCTCTTGGCCAAGCGACGTTGAGCCTGAATCCGACCATCCGTGCATAGTCCGCCGTGATGGCAATAGAACCGACTCAACCAAAAACCACATCCTGCGGGCGCTGCGAAAATTGCCGTTGCGGCGAAAAAGGTGAGCATCACCATGAGCGGGAGGCGGCGGAGCAAGCAGCCCACGCACGGGCGGCGGCGGAAAATACCACATCGGTTGCGCCCATCGCTGGCGGCGTAAGGACGGAGGCGGCGGCTCTATGAACGTTCTGGCGCTGACCATCTTTGTCGGGCTGCTGCTCGTGATTTTCTTCGTGGTGCTGTGGATCGCCACGGAATGCGGTTCCCAACCATCCAGCGAGCGCGACGCCCTTCTCCCCCTCGAGCCCGATTCTGCACCTTCTGTAAAAACTGACTCATGAGCACTGAAATCACCCAAGCAAAAACACGCATCGAATACGACGACACGCCAGTCCGGCAGTTCATGATTGCCTCCATTTTCTGGGGCATCATCGGGATGCTCGTTGGCGTCTTGATAGCCACGCAGCTCGGCGTGTGGCAGGCGAATTTTAACACGTCATGGCTGACCTTCGGTCGCCTGCGCCCGCTGCACACGAACGCGGTCGTCTTCGCATTCGTGGGCAACATGATGTTTGCCGGCGTCTATTATTCCACGCAGCGGCTGGTGAAGGCGCGCACCGCGTCGAAGCTCTTGTCACGGATCCATTTCTGGGGCTGGCAACTCATCATCGTGGCTGCCGCGATCACTCTGCCGCTCGGACTCACGCGAGGAAAGGAATACGCAGAGCTGATCTGGCCCATCAACATCGCTGTCGCGCTGATCTGGGTCGTGTTCGCGGTGAACTTCTTCTGGACGCTCGCCCGCCGCAACGAGCCGACGCTCTACGTCGCCATCTGGTTTTACATCGCGACGATCATCACCGTGGCGATGCTCTACATCGTCAACCACATCTCCATCCCCACGAGTTGGACACACAGCTACCCGATCTTCGGCGGCGTGCAGGATGCGCTCGTGCAATGGTGGTATGGGCACAACGCCGTCGCCTTCTTCCTCACCACGCCGATTCTCGGCATCATGTATTATTTCCTGCCGAAAGCGGCGGAGCGGCCCGTGTATTCGTATCGGCTGTCCATCGTTCACTTCTGGTCGCTCGTCTTCATCTACATCTGGGCGGGGCCGCACCATCTGCTGAATACCTCGCTGCCCGTGTGGCTTCAGTCGCTGGGAGTGATCTTCTCCCTCATGCTCTGGGCGCCGAGCTGGGGCGGAATGTTGAACGGCCTGCTCACCCTGCGCGGCGCGTGGCATAAAGTGCGCACCGATCCCGTGCTGAAATTCTTCGTCGCCTCCGTAACTTTCTACGGCATGGCGACGTTCGAGGGGCCGCTCATGTCCATCCGCTCGGTGAACGCCCTCTCGCACTACACCGACTGGGGCGTCGCCCACGTCCACGGCGGCGGCCTGGGCTGGAACGGCTTCATGGCAGCCGGGATGTTCTACTGGCTCGCACCGCGCCTGTGGAAACGCCCGCTGCATTCAACCAGCGCTGCAAATATGCACTTCTGGCTCGGGACCGTGGGCATCCTGATCTACATGGCCTCGATGTATGTCTCCGGCATCACGCAAGGGCTGATGCTCGGCGCGACGAAGGAAGGCGGCACAGTGCTCGCGTATCCGAATTTCATCGAAGCAGTCACCTCGACAAAGATGCTCATGCACATCCGCGCACTTGGCGGACTGATGTATCTCGTCGGCTTCGTCATGCTCGCATGGAACATTTGGAAAACCGCACGCGGCGCGGAAGTGGTCAACGGCAGCACCGAAGTTTACGTGCCGGAAAAAACGGCGCGCATGGGTCTCGGCGGCGGCTTCCTCAATGCGCCCGTCATCTACACCACACTGCTGATCGTCTTCGCAGCGGGATGGGGTGTGCTCCCGGGCACAGGCAGCGCGTTCTGCATCTTCGGGCTCATCACCACGGCTGCGATTATGAGCATGAGCATCGAGTTCTCGAAAGCAGGCTGGAATGATTGGTATGAGCGCCTGCTCGCAAACGCAGTGCCCTTCACCGCGCTCACCACCATCGCGGTATTCATCGGCGGACTCGTGCAAATCATCCCGACCGTGATGGTGAACACCGGCGCAAGCGTCGAAGGCATGCGCCAGATTCCCTACACCCCGCTCGAACTCGCAGGCCGCGACATCTACATCCGCGAAGGCTGCTACAACTGCCATTCGCAACAAATCCGCACGCTCGTCGGCGACGTGTTGCGCTACGGCGAATACTCGAAACTCGGCGAGTCCATCTACGATCATCCTTATCAATGGGGCTCGAAACGCATCGGCCCGGATCTCGCCCGTGAAGGCGGAAAATACCCACATTCCTGGCACTATTTCCACATGCGCGATCCCCGGCAAATCAGCCCCGGCTCGACGATGCCGGTTTACCCGTGGCTCTTCACCGACAAGACCGACATCGCCGCGCTCCCGAACAAAATCGCCGTGCAGCGCAAAATCGGCGTGCCCTATCCACCGATGAAGGAAATCGAGATACTCCAGTCTTGCGACACACAGGCCGCTGGTATAGCTACGGAATTAAAGACTGCAGGCGCGGAAGTCCCGCCCGACCGCGAAATCGTCGCGCTCATCGCCTACCTCCAAAAACTCGGCAAGGCAGAAAAAGTGACACACGCCGAGACACCAAAAACAGCAGCTAACTAACGACCTATGTTTCACCGCATCCTCGTCGAAGAATGGCAGCGACTGCTCAGCGCCGTGAGCATCACGCTCTTCTTCACCGTCTTCATCATCAACCTCATCCGCGTCCGCCGCATCCCGCGCGAGACCGTCTCCCATCTGGAAAACCTGCCACTCGAAAACGACGACCATGACAGAACCCGCTAAACAACCAAACGACACGCCGCTCGACGACGCGCTGCGCCCGCACTCTTACGACGGCATTCAGGAATACGACAAACGCCTGCCACGCTGGTGGCTGCTGACGCTCTACGGAGCGATGGTTTATGCCGTCGCCTACTGGGGCTACTACCACGCCTACGAAATCGGCACGCCGCCGGCGAAAGCACTCGAAGCCGAGATGGCCGCGAACGCCGCTGCTGCCGCGAACAAATCCGGCGAAATCACCGACGAACTTCTGTGGAAAATGAGCCACGATGAGCAAGTGCTCTCAGCCGGCAAAGCCACCTTCGACACGACCTGCGCCGTCTGCCACAAGCCCGACATGACCGGCCTCATCGGCCCGAACCTCGTGGACAAAGAATGGATTCACGGCGGCAAGCCGATGGACTCGATCAAAGTCATCAACGAAGGCGTGCTCGCAAAAGGAATGCCGCCGTGGGGGCCGGTGCTCGGAAAACAGAAGATAGCCGAAGTCGTCGCCTACATCATGGCGCACCACCATCCCGGTGAAGAAATTATAATTGTCCCCGGTTGGACGCCGCCCGCCGGTGTCGTTCCGCCGCCACCTGCGCAATGATTGAAACGCCGCCACGTCCGTCGCTGGAGTCCGTTACGACTATCAACGAAGACGGATCACGGCGCTTTATCCACACGTCGGCGGTGAGCGGTCGCTTCACGCGCTGGAAAGCCATTGTCGCAATCGCACTCACGGCACTCTACGTGGCGATGCCGTGGATTCAGATTAACGGCAACCCCGCCCTCTATCTCGATGTCGCCCACAGGCAGTTTCACTACTTCGGACTGACATTCGTCGGGCAGGATGTGTGGGTCATGTTCTTCGTGCTGAGCGGTCTCGGCTTTTGTCTTTTCTACATCACCGCCCTGCTCGGCCGTGTGTGGTGCGGCTGGGCCTGTCCGCAGACTGTCTTCCTCGATATCGCGCGCCGCATCGAGCGCCTGTGCGAAGGCGACGCCCCCACGCGCCGCAAGCTCGACACCTCTCCTTGGACTTTCAACAAAACCGTCCGCCGTTTCTCCAAGCACTTACTCTACGCGCTCTTCGCGCTACTCCTCAGCCACGTGCTGCTCTCGTATTTTGTCTCGCTCCCAGAGCTCTACAAAATGATGACGCACGCTCCCGGCGAACACTGGGGCGCATTTGCTTTCGTGTTCCTCATCGCAGGTGCGCTGTGGTTCGACCTCGCGTGGTTTCGCGAGCAATTCTGCATCGTGCTGTGCCCCTATGGACGCTTGCAGTCCGCGCTCATTGACAGCGATTCGATGGTCGTCGGTTACGATACCAAACGCGGCGAACCTCGCGGACACAAAGGCACGGTCGGCGCTGGAGCATGTGTGGACTGCCTCCGCTGCGTGCAAGTTTGCCCTACAGGAATAGACATCCGGCAGGGCTTGCAAATGGAGTGCATCGGTTGCGCGGCGTGCATTGATGCCTGCGATACGGTGATGGACAAACTCGAGCGTCCGCGAGGCCTGATTCGTTACGATTCGCGCCACGGCTTCGATGGCAAACGCACCCGGTGGCTGCGCCCTCGCATCCTGCTTTACAGCATCCTCGCCATCCTCGGTGCCACGGCGCTGACGATAGCCACATCCACGCTCAAATCCGCGTCCATGGGACTAACGCGGGTTACAGGAGTTCCTTACATCGTCAAAGGCGGCGTGGTGCGGAATCAGTTTTTTGTGCGCGTGCTGAACAAGCGAAACACGCCCGTCACTTTCCAACTCGAAATCGCCGACGGACCGCAGAGCCTGCATTACAGCGGCGCTGAGGGCGGCATCGCCGTCAGTCCGCTGGGCGAGGAAATCCGCACGATTGTCCTCACGATTCCGCGCGCAGATTTGAAAGCCGAGATCCCGCTGCGCTTCCGGCTCATTTCAGACAAAGGCACCATCATCGAAAAACAGGGCACCTTCCTCGGGCCCGTAATCCCATGAAACAAAGACCCTGGATTTGGCTAGTCGTCGCAAACGTCGTGTTCATCGCAGGCATCACCACGATGGTGGTAATCGCCGTGCGCAACAAAGAACGGGAAGTTCCGGTCAAGAATGGACACTAACATCGCCACGCCCATGGCGGCTCTGGTCGCCGGACTCGCGACGAGCGTGCATTGCACCGCGATGTGCGGCCCGCTCGCGTGCGCGATGCGCGTGCGTCCGGTCGAGTATCACGCGACGCGCTTCGTCTCCTACATGATCGCCGGAGCACTGTGCGGCGCAGCAGGGCAAGTGGTCGCCGCCTTTCTCCAAGGCAGCACCGCACGCATCGTCCCGTGGGCATTTGCCGCAGTGCTCATCGTGCTCGGACTCGGTTTGGAAAAAAGAATCCCGCAGCCGCCCTTCGTAAAGACACTGCTCTTTCGGGCGAAATTGAATCGCTCGCTCGGCTGGCTCACGCCGCTCCTGCCATGCGGCCCGCTCTGGCTCATGTTCGGCGCGGTGGCCGTCACCGGCTCGTGGTGGAGCGGTGCGCTTCACATGGCGTGTTTCGCGCTCGGCACCATCCCGCTTCCGCTTTTGATCCAGACACGCGCACTGCGCGCACAATACAGCCTGTCTCCTAAAGCAGCGCGATGGATGCAGCAGGCGCTCGCTTTTGGCTCTGCCGGAGTGCTCGTCTGGCGCGCCACACTTCCACTCCATGCGTGCTGCCATTGACCAACGCACTTGCATCCATTGCGGCGTGGCGTTTCGCCCCACGGAACACCGCCCGGATTTTTGCTGTGCAGGCTGCCAGTTTGTCCACGACCTGATCGCGAAGAACGGACTCGGCCAGTTTTACGATTTGCAGGAAAGCGGCGTGCAACCGGTGAAGCCGCTGGTCTTCCAAAAACGAGACTACACGTGGCTGGAGGAACTCGTGAGCGCCGTCGAGAAAAGCCCTGATGTCGTGCTCCAGTTCGGGCTGCAAGGCCTCTCGTGCATCGGCTGCGTGTGGCTCATCGAAACGCTCTTCTCGCGCAAAGCGGGCGGACTCAGCATCCGCGTGGATTCCACGATGGGGCAGATCACAATTCGCTGGCAGACGGGCGTGTTTGATGTCGTCGCGTTTGCGCGCGAACTGCAATCGTTCGGCTACCTTGTCGGCCCTCCCGGCAACAACGACGCACCGACCAATCGCGCGCTCGTGATTCGCCTCGGCATCTGTGCCGCGCTCGCGATGAATACGATGCTGTTCACGCTGCCGCGCTATTGCGGAATGCGCGACGATTTTGCATTCGCGAAACTCTTTTACAATCTCACCCTCATCCTCGGGACGCTCTCGTTCGTCATCGGCGGCAGCTATTTTTTTACGCGGACGTGGCACAGCCTGCGACAGCGCGTGCTGCATATTGATCTGCCGATTTCGATGGGGCTCGCCGCAGCGTGGCTGGGGTCCGTTTACGCGTGGGGAAAAGGAGCGCACAGCTTCGTCTATTTCGATTTCGTCTCCACGTTTGTCTTCCTCATGCTGGCCGGACGCTGGCTTCAGCAAAAAGCCGTCGAGCGCAATCGCGCCCAACTCCTCGCGACGCAAGCGGACCCGGCACCCGTGCGGCGAACATCCGGCGAAAAACTGCCCGTCACGCAGATCGTCAATGGCGACACGTTCCACGTCGAAGCGGGAGGAATCGTCCCGGTTTGCTCACGCCTGTGCTCCGAGGGAGCCACGCTTGGCATGGAGTGGATCAGCGGGGAAAGCGAAGCAACCACTGCTCGCCGCGGACGCACCATCGCCGCCGGTTCGGTGAATTGCGGGCAATCCCCCATCGAACTCGAAGCGATGGAACCGTGGAGCGAATCGCTGCTCGCAAAACTCCTGCGCATCACGCCCGGTGCTGCACCGCGAAACATCGCGCTCGAACGCTTCATCCGCGCCTATATCATCGTCGCCGTCACGCTCGCGCTCGGGGGATTTTTTGCATGGCTGGCAATGGGCGGCGGGATGCTACCAGCGATGCAGGTGCTCATTTCCGTGCTCGTCGTTTCGTGCCCGTGCGCCTCAGGCGTCGCGCTGCCGCTCACGCGTGACCTCGCCACTTCGCAGCTCCGACGGCTTGGCGTATTCATCCGCGAAGGAGAGGTCTGGACGAAACTCGAACAAGTCCGCCATGTCGTCTTCGACAAAACCGGAACGCTGACCCTCGAAGCGATGAC
>JBEIQV010000367.1:0-2874 GCA_040376335.1 Verrucomicrobiia bacterium
GCCGTGCGGTCGCCGAGCACCCACCATTGACCGTCCGGCGAGCGTGCGAGATCGGCTGCGTAGAAGTTCAAATGACGCCCGCCTGCTGGCCGGATGCCGTGCGCGGGCCGCAGGAAATCCGATTGCGCAAATACAAGCGCGGGCGGCAGCCATGCAGAGCGGATGAGATCCTGCGGGCCGTAGCAATCCGCGAGGATGTGATCCAATAATTCAGCACGTTGTGTGATGGCCGTTTCGAGCGAAGCCCATTCAGCAGGTGCGATGAGAAAAGGAATCGGATCGAGTTGCCACGGGCGCTCCATTCCGCGCGGGTCGCCATACACATTGTAGGTGATGCCCTGCTCATCCACGATTCTGCGCGCGGTTTCGGCACGCCGTTTCAATTCCCCCGCAGGCAGCCCGCCCAAGTCGCGTGCGAGTCCTGCAAAGTGCGTGCGCACGTTTCCGCTCGCGTCGAGATACTCATCCCATGGAACACCTGATTTTGGTGTATAAACGTCGGAGTGCGACGCGGTGGATGCGATGGTTTTGGTGATGGGCACGTTTAAGTGTATCGCAAATCGAGAGTGAACGGGAAGTCGCTGTTCGTTGTTTCGCGCGGCCTCGATGTGACGCCCTGAGTATGACCGTGCGCGATGAAGCGGGACAGCCGGCGTGACTCGGCTTCGTAGCTATTCACTGGGAAAGTATCGTAGCTGCGCCCGCCGGGATGAGTGACGTGGTAAGTGCAGCCGCCGAGCGAGCGGCTGTTCCACGTATCGTATAAATCAAACACGAGCGGTGCGTGAACGCCGACTGTGGGCTGAAGGCAACTCGCCGGTTGCCACGCTCGATAGCGCACGCCGGCGACACCTTCGCCATTCGTGCCAGTAGGGTGTAGCGGGACGCAGTGACCGTTGCAACTGATGATGAAACGTTCGCCGAGGAGACCGCGTGCTTTGACCTGCAACCGCTCGAGCGAGCTGTCCACAAAACGCACGGTGCCACCAGCGCCGCCTTCCTCACCGAGGACATGCCAAGGCTCCAGTGCGGTGCGCAACTCGACGTGGACATCGCGTTGCGCGAAGTCACCGATACGCGGGAAGCGAAACTCAAAGTGCGGTGCGAACCATTCAAACTCGAAAGGATAGCCTGCGTCGCGGAGGTCGTGGATCACATCGCGAAAATCCGTCTCGCAGAAATGCGGCAGCATCCAGCGGCCATGAATATCGGTTCCCCAGCGGACTAGATCGCCCGTGTAAGGATGTTGCCAGAATTTCGCTACGAGCCCGCGCAGCAAGAGGTGCTGGGCGAGACTCATCTGTGCGTGTGGCGGCATTTCAAAAGCGCGCATTTCGAGCAGGCCGAGGCGTCCGCTGCTGCTGTCGGGCGAGAAGAGCTTGTCTATGCTGAACTCCGCGCGATGTGTGTTTCCGCTGGCATCAATGAGTAGATTTCGGAAAATGCGATCCACCAGCCACGGTGGCGGCGCTGCTCCGGTCTTTTCGAGCTGCCGATCCAGTTCGTGAAAAGCGAGTTCAAGCTCGCACAGTGAATCATTGCGCGCTTCGTCCACCCGCGGGCTCTGGCTGGTCGGGCCGATGGATAGGCTGCTGAAAAGGAACGAGAGCGAGGGATGATTCTGCCAGTATGCGAGCAGAGAGCGCAGCAGGTCGGGACGCCGCAGCACTGGCGAATCCGCAGGCGTTTCACCGCCGAGAATGATGTGGTTGCCGCCGCCGGTGCCGGTGTGGCGTCCATCAATCATGAATTTCTCCGTGCCGAGTCGCGACAGCCGCGCCTCTTCGTAGAGGAATATCGTGTTCTCCACGAGCTGGTCCCACGTTTTGCTCGGATGCAGGTTCACCTCGATCACGCCGGGGTCTGGCGTGACTTTGAGCACGCTGAGGCGCGGGTCGAAGGGCGGTGTGTAGCCCTCGATGACGACGGGCATTTTGAGCTGTTCCGCTGTGTCTTCGACGGCGGTGATGAGTTCGAGATATTCCTCCAGCAGCGCCACCGGCGGCATGAAAACGTGCAGCTTGCCTCCGCGTGCTTCGACGCAAAGTGCGGTGCGGACGATCCACGCTGCGGACTCGCCGGGCTGCGGGACGCGTGTCGGGTCGGCCATCAGCGCGACTTTGCGGGCGTCCTTTTCACTCAACCCCTTCGGCGCTGTGGCGGCTTTGCGTGTGGCTGGCGTGCTCGGCGTGGCACTGCGCACGATACGCTGGCGAAACTCTTCGCGCTGCGGCAGCGGTGCGCGCTCGGCGGCGGGATCGAGTTCCACGATGTAGGGATAATCCTCAGCGCTCACCCACGGCAGCGAGTCGAGCGGCAGTCGCAGGCCCATCGGCGAATCGCCCGGAAACAACAGCAGTCGTTCGGATGGCAGGAACCACGGCCCGCTGATCCAGCCGGGAAATTGTTTGTCCGTATTTCGCTGAATGGGCAGTGCGTGACCAACTACGGTCGGTTCCGATGCGGTCGACTTTTCCGGCTGTTTATTCACCGGCTGTCGGCGCACTTTCCACGAATCATGAAATGAATCTTCGTAGGCTGGCATGATCCAGCGTGTGTTCACTCCGACACGCGCGGCGAGAGCGGCGATGAATTTCGCCGAGTGCTCCGACGTGTGGCCATACTCGGTTTTCTCGTCTGCGATGAGCGCGTGATTTTGCCAGACGGGCTGTCCGTCCTTTCGCCAGTAGCAGCCGAAGGCCTAGCGCGGCAGCGGCTCGCCGGGATATTGTTTTCCCTGTCCGTAGTGGAGCAGTGCGCCGGGCGCAAATTTCGGCTGGATGCGACGGAGCAGCGTGTCTGAAAGGGCGCGCTTTTTCGGGCCGAGCGCAGCGGTGTTCCACTCCGCTCCCTCGAAATCATCAATCGAAACAA
>JBEIQV010000357.1:0-2946 GCA_040376335.1 Verrucomicrobiia bacterium
AATTTCGCCCGCACTCATATGCGGCGTAGGTAGAAATGGACAGCGGAAGGTCGCACTTCGATTGCGTGTTGGTTCTACGCCATGATCTGTGAAATTGCACCGTTGCGCGTGTGCTGCTGTCAGTATAGCCGCAGGCATGGCAAACCACGAACAGCCAGCGCTTAAAAAGACTCTCGGTTTCTGGCAAATCGCTTTTTACGGCCTCGGTTCCATGCTCGGCGCGGGCATCTACGCGCTCATCGGACGCGCCGCCGAGTCGCTCGGGAACGCAGTGTGGCTCGCATTTATCGCTGCGATGGTTGCCGCGCTTTTGACAGGGCTCAGCTACGCATCCGTCGGCAGTCGTTATCCGCGCGCGGGCGGCGCGGCGTTTGTCACGCATCGCGCATTTAATAAAGAGTGGCTCAGCTACGTCGTCGGCATCGCGGTGATGATGAGCGGGCTCACCAGCATGGCGACAGGCTCACAGGCCATCGCGGAAAATTTGCAGCGCGCACTCGGCCTTTCGGTCGATGTGAAATGGCTCGCAATCGCATTTGTCGGGCTCGTCGGCTGCATCATCTATCGCGGCATTCGCGAGAGCATGTGGGCGAATATCATCTGCACGATCGTCGAGGCTTCGGGGCTGGTTTTCATCATCGTCGTAGGAATCCCGTATTGGGGCGGCGTGGACTATCTCGCGATGCCGCCGAGGGCCGAGGGCGCGTCGAACTTTACCGCGCTGATTGTCATGCAAGGCGCGGTGCTCACCTTCTTTTCCTTCATCGGATTCGAGGACATTTTGAACGTCGGAGAAGAAGTTAAAGATGCCCAGCGTAACCTCCCGCGCGGGCTCATCGCCGCGATGATTGCGGCGACGGTGATTTACATGGCCGTGGCGATCACAGCGGTGTCCGTCGTGCCGTGGGCGCAACTCGCGAAAAGCCCCACGCCGCTCATGGATGTCGCGCACACCGCCGCTCCATGGTTCCGCGGAATCAACACCGTTTTCCTCGTCATCACCATCTTCGCCATCGGCAACACCGCGCTGCTCAACTACCTCATGGGCTCGCGGTTGCTCTACGGAATGAGCCGTCAAAACCTGCTCCCCCCCGCGCTCGGCCGCATCCATCGCGTCCGCAACACACCGCATGTCGCAGTGATTACCCTCTTCATCATCGTAACAGCACTCATCCTCGCCGGCAGCGTGAAAGACCTCGCCGAGGCAACCGTGCTCCTGCTGCTCGCAGTTTTCACCGTGGTCAATGTAGCGCTCCTCCGCCTGAAAGTCCGTAAATCCGAGCCCGTCGGTCAGTTTGAAGTGCCAGCATTCGTCCCGCTGCTCGGTGCCATCGTCTGCACGACACTCATCGTCGTCCGCGTGCATTCGGGAATCACCAGCACTCAACCGCAGGTAAAAAATGCACCGCTCATCGCTGGCGCAATCCTCATCACCGGACTCGTCCTCTACGCCGTCCTCCGGCCAAAGAAAGTGCTCTTGCGCGACGCGGAGTAAGCTTCAAGTCCCATTCCGACCTTACAGCACATCGTCAACTTCCGCTCAGCGCGCCTCCTTCGGCGGCCACTGTTTTCCAGCAAGTTCATTTGGCAATTGCTTCGGGTCCACGGGATAGATGAGCGAGAGGTCCATCTGCGACTTTGACCCTTGCAGGAACTCCAACTCCTCCGGCGCGCCGATGATGAGCCAGAGCACCTCCTCGTCCGTGTCATTGAACACCTGACGCAACTGCTCCGGTCCGACCAACACGCCGCCATAGCGCGGCACGGTCAAAGTGTCTTCGCCAACGCGCATCCGGCCTGTGCCTTCCAGCACGAAATAAAACTCCTCCGCGCGGATGTGCTTGTGCAGCGTGTTCGCACTCTGGGGGGGCAACCGCCAGAGCCGCGCACCCATGTTCTCGCTCCCGGTGCGCTCCAGATAATCCGCGTTCGGGATGCGCATCAGGTTCGACGGACGCCAATGCAGATCGTCCGGCGTGATGAGGTGAAATCCCGAAAACGTCTTCATAAAACAAACATCAAACCCTCAGCACGCCACGGAAACCTCGGACTGCATAATAAGACTGCGCGCCGTTGTGATAGACGAAGACCTGACCGTAGCGACGATCACAAAAGAGCGCACCTCCGTGCTCGCGGATGTCCGCCGGAGTTTTCACCCAGCTTGATGTCTTCAAATCAAACTCTCCCAGTTTCTGCAGTTCGCGATATTGTTCTTCCGTCAAAAGCTCGATGCCCATGGCCGCAGCCATATCCACGGCGGTATCCTTCGGCCTGTGCTCCTTCCGCGACTCCAACCCTTCCCGGTCGTAGCAAACACTAGTGCGGCCCTTCGGCGTTTCTGCAGAACAATCGAAGAAAACAAATTCACCCGATTTTTTATCCAGCCCCACCACATCCGGTTCGCCGCCCGTGCGCTCCATTTCCGCGAGCGAGCACAGCTTGTCCGCCTTGGCCTCCAACCGCGCCTTCACCTTCGTCCAATCCAGCCCTTTGTGGCGGTTCATATTTTTCTCAAAGCGGTATTTCAACACGCCGAGCAATTCTTCCCGTTGCCTTGGAGATAGTTCCTTTGAGACTGTCTTCGTGTAGTTCATGGTCTTGGAAAATTACTTACACCCTTGAGCGTGAAATGAATCCCAACAAAACTCAATCATTCAGCCCATCGTTGGCGCGTAGCGTCTGAGCCATTCAGTCAATCTGACCTTTCTCGGTTTGATGAACACTGGATGAGTGGGAACAGCGAACCAAGACTGACTTAGCAATCCACACATACCGCAGCCCCACTTTGGGCTGAACCTTTCATTCACTACCCCATTTCACGACATCCCAGTATTTCATCACGATTTTTGAATAATCAAATTCTCCGGCGTGTGTTACTGGCCTGCTCCCTGAAAGTTGATCCAGATGCTATGAGAGTTTGGCGGCGCGTGAGCGCAGCCGAACACT
>JBEIQV010000400.1:0-2202 GCA_040376335.1 Verrucomicrobiia bacterium
AATGTGCGAGTGTCAGGTGCTCGACGATAACTACAAAGGCATAGACCCGCGACAGTCACACGGCTCGGTGTATGGCATCGCAGCGGCGGCGCGCGGCTACCAGTATCCCATCGGCGAATGGAATTACGAAGAGGTGTGGGTGAAAGGCTCGCGCATCAAAGTGGAACTAAACGGCACGCCGATTCTCGAAACAGACATCAGCAAGATCGACCCGAAGACTTTCATGGCCGGCAAGGAGCATCCGGGAAAAGACCGCACGAGCGGCCACTTCGGTTTTGCCGGACACAACGACCCAGTGATGTTCCGCAACATCTCGATCAAGAAACTCCAGTAGAGTTCGGCGTCCGCGTTCTTTCAGTGAAAACGCTCATCGCTCGTGCATTGGAAGCCTCTTGGTGATCGAAGCATCAGTCTGACACTTCTCAGGCCAATCGGGCTGTGCGATGTTATTTCTGGGGTTCTTGTAGTTTAAATATCGGGGACATCATTTGAAATAAATCCTCGATTTTTGTCGGCTCGTTTACGGTGCTGTCTGGCCGGAGATTAAAATCAGCAATAACTTCTCTCACTTTCGGTGCCGCCATTTTTACGAACTGGCGCTCGCGCTCCGCAAGTGCACATTGCGCCATCTGCTCCGAGTGTTTGTGAATCCAAAATGCGTATGACAAGGCGACTATGCTCATTGCCAGCGATAAATACGTGAGTGCTTTGTCTTTCATGGTGTGAGGCTGGTAAATTTTGAGCTACCGAGCAAGCGCAGTGGAGTGGAAGTGGAGCATGCCAAGCTGCGGGCAGCTTCCGCCAACTTTGCGCTGGCGCGATAGGAACGTTCCCTGAGGATCGGCGTATGTTTAAACCGCTCCGCATTTCTCTCCTGCTGGCTGTCTGTGTTGCGCACGGGGAGGATTTCCAGGGTTCGGATCACCCGCTGGAATATGATCATCCGCCCATCAGCTACTCGACAGCGCAGCCGAATGACGCCGTCGCCGCCGTGCAGCGCAAGATCGAATCCGGCGATCTGAAACTCGAATGGGATGAAAAATTCGGCTACCTGCCTGCCCTGCTCAAGGCGTTCGATGTTTCCAAGTCGTCGCAGATGCTTGTCTATTCCAAGTCGTCGCTTCAGCGGAAA
Source organism: Verrucomicrobiia bacterium (assembly GCA_040376335.1). Classification (GTDB taxonomy): domain Bacteria; phylum Verrucomicrobiota; class Verrucomicrobiia; order Chthoniobacterales; family Chthoniobacteraceae; genus SXWH01. Next base: position 1,133 of record JBEIQV010000400.1, read on the forward strand.
TACATCACGCCGGAAAATCCGCGCGCGCTCTACTTCAACGATGATGTGTATCTCGGCTACATCCCCGGCGCACCGGTGATGGAGATATCCTCGGTGGACCCGCAACTCGGCGGGACGTTTTATTTCATGGAGCAGGAAAAGATGAGGAAGCCGAAATTCGTCCGCAGCGCCGATTGTCTCTCGTGCCATGGCGGGCAGCGCAGCCTCGGGATTCCGGGGCATTTCGTGCGCAGCGTGCCGGCGGATTCGGGCGGCGAACTCATCACGCTCGAAGAGGTGCGCGACATCACGCAATGCACTCCGCTGAAGGATCGCTGGGCGGGATGGTTCGTCACCGGCAAGCACGGCACGCAGCCGCATCGCGGGAATCTCATCGGCGAACGCGACCTCACGCGCTATGCAAAGGAGCCGCTTTTCAAAGCCAACATCACGGACCTTTCGCCGATGATTGATACGACGAAATACCACGGCAAGGGGAGCGATATCGTCGCGCTGATGGTGATGGAGCATCAGGCGCATATGCACAACTACGTCGCGCGATTAAACATCGAGGCGCAGCAAATGCACGCCGCCTACGGTCACGTGCGCTACATGAGACCGCAGGTGGATGCATTTCTGCGCTACTTGCTTTTTACCGAGGAAGCGCCACTCGCCGGGGTCATCGAGGGAAACCCGGAGTATGTGCGCGACTTCGCCTCGCACGCCATCAAGGACAGCAAAGGGCGCAGTCTCCGCGACCTCGATTGCAAGACGCGGCTTTTCAAATACCCGTGCAGCTTCCTCATCTACTCGTCGTCGTTCGACGCGATGGCCGCTCCAATCAAGGAAGTCATCCTGCAAAAACTCTACGACATCCTGACCGGCAAAAACTCCGACGAACAATTCGCCCGACTGAGCGCGAATGACCGCAAGGCGCTGCTGGAAATCCTCCGCGAGACGAAGCAAAACCTCCCGGACTACTGGCGGAAATCCTAGCCGCGTCGGAGGCGTGCTTTCACCTCGCGGCAGTAGGCAGCGATGTCCGGGGCTTGCAGGATGCCGCTGACGATGACCACACGTCGCGCACCTGC
>JBEIQV010000143.1:0-8292 GCA_040376335.1 Verrucomicrobiia bacterium
AACCTAGACCGACTTAAGTTCTTCGTGCACCCCGATATCCGAGCGGCGCGCGATCCTTCCGGCGTGTGACCCTTTCGCCCCTACGTGACCGAGTCTAATTAATGGGTACCCAATGGGTACCCGTGTCGAGTCCTGGTCGTGTATTGGCCGACTTGAAATAATCTAATCTATTGATTTTAATGGTGCCGGCTGCAGGAATCGAACCCGCGACCTGATGATTACAAATCAACTGCTCTACCAACTGAGCTATGCTGGCGCGTCACTCCATCTAGTGCGGAAGCGGGAATTCTGGCAAGGAACGTTTGCATTTCTTTGGTCTAGCGTGGCGAAAGGGCTAATTATTTTCTGGGAGACCTTCCTTGTGCCCGATGTTTTTCACCGGCGCGAAAATCGCCAGCACATCGCGCAGCAACTCCTCATCAAGCGGTTCGGCGGCCCACTTCGCCCAGTTGCGGATGTTGTTCGGATTCGCGCTGCCGCTGATCGTCGTCGTGATGTCCGGGTTTGCGATGGAAAATTGCAATGCGAGCTTCGCAATGTCGCTACCGCGTTTCGCACAGAGCGCCGCCGCCTCGCGCGCCGCGGCCTTCACATTCTCCGGCTCCTTCAGCCATGGAGGCAGCGTTGCATTCGTCAGCAGGCGTGCGCTGAAAGGCCCGGCGTTCATCGCGCCGATGCCCTTTGCTTTCAAATACGGCACCACCTCGTCGGCGAAGCGTGTGTTTTGTAGCGTGTATTGGTTGTAGCTCAGAGCACAGTCCACATCCGTCTGCTCGCAGATGAAGCGAAAGATCTTCATCGGGTAGCCGCTGAAGCCGACGTAGCGCACCTTGCCGGACTGCTGGATCTTTTTCAGCGCAGGCAGTGTCTCATCCACGATCTGCTGCATCGGCACAAACTCGATGTCGTGGCAAAGCACGATGTCCAGATGGTCGGTGCCAAGCCGGTGCAGTGACACATCCACACTCTCCGCCACGCGCTTCGCGGAAAAATCGAAGTGCGTGAGATCGTAGCGCCCCAGCTTCGAGCAAAGCGTGTAGCTGTCGCGTGGCACGCCCTTCAGCGCGATGCCGAGCAGAACCTCGCTCATTCCGCGTCCGTAGAAAGGCGACGTATCAATGAAGTTCAGCCCGCACTCCAGCGCGGCGCGCACGCTCTCCAGCGCCTCGTCGATTTTCACGCTGCGAAACTCCTGCCCGAGCGACGAAGCGCCAAAGCTGAGGATGGGAAGTTGAAGATCGGTTTTGCCGAGGCGACGCGTTTGCATGGTTGTGAAAAGTGAGCCGCACGGTGAACTCGAAAGGGCAGGGGAGCGTCAAGCCGCGTTGCTACAGGAACAGCTACTTGGGCGCGAGCGGACTGTAGTGGGATTGTGCAGGCAGCAGGGAGGGCCGCTGAATGTTCATTGATGAACTATACGGTGATAGCGAGGGCTTCGGGCAGATCAGCGTTGTGGACGGCGATGCATCGAGGGGCTCATCTAGATAGTATCTGCACTCTGATTTCCGGCTACGGTCTTGATCGCGCGCTACCGTCTCCGCATCGTCGCGACTTCGCCCGTTTCCAAAATGATCAAGCCTCTCATCGTCACGCTCGTCCTCACTTGCACCTCCGTTTTCGCGGTGGAGCCGTTCATTCCATCTGTGCCGGACAAGCAGCCGGAGCCGCCGTTTCCGCCTACGCCGGCGGGCGCGGGGTTCACGATGCTCGTGCCGGGGTTCACGGTGCGCGAGTTGCCGGTGAAGCTGACGAACTTGAACAACATCGAATATGCGCCGGACGGGCGGTTGTTCGCGGGTGGTTACGACGGACGCTTTCATCTGCTGCGTGATACGAATGGCGACGGGCTGGAGGACAAAGTGGATACTTTTTCGCCGGAGGCGAACGCCAACTATCCGCTCGGCATGGTGGTGAAAGACGGGAATCCCTACGCAGTGCTCACCGATGAAGTGGTGCGCTGGCTCGACACGGATGGCGATGGCGTGCCGGACAAACGCGAGACGGTTATCAAGGGCTTCGACGACCCGGAGCTAGTGAAGGCTGCGTATCTCATGCACCGACGCGTGGACAGCTCGATGGCGATCACTTTCGGCCCCGATGGCGCGCTTTACGTGACGATGGGAAACGGGCAGCCGGGCAATGCGTATTGGACGGACAAGGCCGGCCCGCATTACTCGACGGACAAACGGCGCGGCTGTCTGCTGCGCATTTCGCCCGAGGGAAAAGTGGAGCAACTCGCGACGGGGCTGCGCTACATCATGTCGCTGCAATTTAATAAGCACGGCGACCTCTTCGGCACTGATCAAGAGGGCGCGACGTGGGTGCCGAATGGCAATCCTTTCGACGAACTGCTGCACATCCAGGCGGGGCGGCACTACGGCTTTCCGCCGAGTCATCCAAAGTGGCTGCCGGGTGTGATTGATGAGCCGAGCGTGTGGGACTTCGCGCCGCAGCATCAAAGCGCGTGCGGCTTTCGCTTCAACGGCCCCTCCGCTGGGCGCGGGCGTTTCGGCCCGGAGTTTTGGGCGGACGACGCCATCGTCACCGGCGAATCGCGCGGCAAGCTCTGGCGCACGAAGCTGGCGAAGACGGCGGCGGGCTACGTGGCGCACTCGGAGTTGATCGCGTCGCTCGGGATGATGCCGGTGGATTGCGCAATCTCCCCGGCGGGCGACCTCGTGGTGTGCTGCCACAGCGGTGCGCCGGATTGGGGCAACGGCCCGAAAGGCGAGGGCCGCATTTTCAAAATCAGCTACACGGACAAAACCGCACCGCAGCCGGTGCTCACCTACGCGAAGAGCGCGACGGAGACGGTCATTGAGTTCGACCGCCCGCTCGACCCGGAGAAATGGAAGGACCTCACCGCGCGCACGAAAGTCGAAGCAGGCCGCAACGTCGCAGCGGCGGATCGACTGGAGACGTTCCGCCCCGGCTACAAGGTGGTGAAGAAACAGATGGGAGAGCCGCGCACTACCGTAACGGTGAAAGCCGCACGCATCAGCGACGACAAGCGCAGCATTATCATCGAAACGGAGCCGCGCACCAACGCGGTCAATTACGCAATCAGCATTTCCGGCGCAACTACGCTGGATGTAGCCTGCGATCTCTCCGGCGTCACCGCCGGGCGGGTCGTGGAAACATTTCCAGATCCCTCCGTAAAAAAGGCGCATTTTATTGAGGCATTCAACTGGCTCCCACATCCGGATTCCATCGCCGCTCGCGAGTTCACCCATGCCAGCGCGGCGCACGAGCAAATGCTGAAGGATTTCGCCGGGCATGGGGCACTCGTATTGCGCGGTCAACTCGACCTTTGGCAAATGCTCACTCCAGCTACACAGCCGACCTCAAAGCTCGATTACGTTCCCGATCCAGAAACCGTCACCGTCGTTTTCAAATACACCGCTGGACATGTAGATGAAGGGCAGCACCTCAGCATATCACCCTTCGAAATGGTTCCGGACGGGCTGCGCGCCGCCTTCAAGCCCGATGATACATTGATCTTCACCGCCCCGGGCGCGAAGGTCGAACGCGTGAGCGAAAACGAAGCTCGCCTCACCGTCGCAGCGGCGCAGGAAAATCAATGGCAACCCTTCACCCTTGCCATGAAGCTGCCAATCAAGTCGCTCGACGTTTCCTATTTCACTAGCCGTGATCCGCGATCGCGCGCACTGCCAACACAGCGCATTCTCCTGCCATTCGCCACTCCCGGCATGCTGGATGTCCGAGCGAAGCGCATCCCTGAAATTGCGGGTGGCGACTGGAACGCAGGGCGTGAGCTTTTCAAAGGCAAGGCGACTTGTGCGACATGCCACCAATTGCGCGGCGACGGTTTCCGTGTTGGCCCCGAACTCAGCAACCTCCCGCATCGCGATTACGCCAGCGTGCTCAAGGACATCGCCGACCCCAACGCCGCCATCAACCCCGATGCCGTCGGCTACATCGTCACGCGCAAGGACGGCACCGCTGTCACCGGCACCCGCATCGCCGAGACCGCCGCGGAAATCCAAATCGCACAGCCCAGCGGAGCCATTGCAAAGCTGAAGAAAGCCGACATCGCCAGCACCGAGCCGATGAAGACATCCCTCATGCCCGCCGGTCTCGACAAGGCGCTGACCGCCGAAGAACTCCGCGACCTGATGACCTACCTCCTCCTCGAAGCTCCGCCGAAAAAGTGAAGACCGCAATCGTTTCCGTGAAACACCTCGCCTTCACATTCACTTTTTGCGCGCTGCTCGTTTCCGCAGGCGCGGAAAATCCGCCTGCTCCGAAGAGTTATTTCTCCGATTGGATGACGAAGATGCGGCCCATCGTTCCGCGCGGATATGTCTGCCAACGGGCGGGTGTGGCTCCAGTCATTGATGGAAAACTCGACGACGCTGCGTGGGAGGCCGCGTCGTGGACGGAGAACTTTGTGGACATCGAGGGCGACGCGAAGCCGAAGCCGCGACTGCGCACGCGTGCGAAAATGCTGTGGGATGACGAATACTTTTACATCGCGGCGGAAATGGAAGAGCCGCACGTCTGGGCGACGATCACGAAGCGCGACGCGGTGATTTTTCAAGACCCGGACTTCGAGGTGTTCATGGACCCGGACGGTGACTCGCACGACTACTACGAATTCGAGATGAACGCTCTCAACACCGGCTGGGATTTGTTTCTGCCGAAGCCCTACAAGGACGGAGGCGCGGCGCAAAATGAATGGGACATCGCTGGATTGAAAAGCGCCGTCCACATTCGCGGCACGCTCAACGACCCCACCGACCGCGACGAAGGCTGGAGTGTCGAGATAGCCTTTCCGTGGAAAGCACTCGCCGCCCACGCGAATCGCCCGACGCCACCGCGCGAAGGCGATCAGTGGCGCGTTGGTTTTTCCCGCGTGGAATGGGACGTTGAAACCGCCGATGGCAAAACTACCAAAGTCCCGAAAACACCGGAGCATAATTGGATTTGGTCTACGCAGGGTGTCGTTGACATGCACCGGCCTGAGCGATGGGGCTTCGTGCAGTTCACCAATGAAACCACACGCGGAAAGGTGGCCTTTCGCCCCGACTCGTCCGCATTTGCGCGCGACGTGCTGCAGACGATCTACTACGCACAAAAAGATTACTTCCAAAAAAACAAGCGTTGGGCAGCCACGTTCGACGAACTCGATTTCATCGCCCGCGCCGTGGACACGCTCAGCGCTCCTTCGCTGAAAATCACCCGCGACGGCTACGAGTGCATCATCTCCGACAGCCAACCGGGCGAAGCTCCCCGCCGCTGGCGCATCCATCAGGATGCGCGTATCACTGAAATCACCGGACCGTGAAAATCTGCGCCATCACACTCCTCGCTGTTTTCGCACTGCTCGCTGATGCATCGGCGAAGCAAATTTTCAAATGGTGGCCTGACAGCACCGAGACTGCACTCAATGCCGCAGGCGATAATCGCGACGAACTCGTCAATGCCCTTGCCAAAGTCCCCGCCGAACAGCGCGAAGCCATGCGCTTCCTCATCGAAAACATGCCGCCAGTGGATCTCGTCTCAATGAAAGCCGACTTCCTCCTCACCCATGTCGCGCAAGCTTACCACGACCTCGCCGCCGTCCCGTGGGCGAAACAAATTCCCCGCGAAATCTTCCTCAACGACATCCTCCCTTACGCCAGCCTCAACGAACGCCGCGACGACACCCGCACCCGGATTCGCCGCGTTGCCGAGGAGATTATCAAAGACTGCACCACCCCCGGCGATGCCGCGCATGCACTCAACCGCACCCTCTTCAAAAAGCTCAACGTCCGCTACTCCACCAAAAGAAAGAAGGCCGACCAGAGCGGAGCCGAGAGCATCGAGAGCGGTCTCGCCTCGTGCAGCGGACTTTCCATCCTCCTCGTCGAGGCGTGCCGCAGCGTCAGCATCCCCGCGCGCGTCGTCGGCACGCCGATGTGGACAAATATGCACGGCAACCACACATGGGTGGAAATTTGGGACGGCGACTGGCACTTCACCGGTGCCGCCGAACCCGATGCCCATGGCCTCGATCGCGGATGGTTCAAAGGCGACGCCTCCAAGGCCGATGACACCAAACCCGAACACCGCATCTACGCCAGCAGCTTCAAAAAAACCGGCCTCGCCTTTCCCCTCGTATGGGACCTGCGCATAAACTGGATTCCGGCCGTTAATGTCACAGCCCGCTATACCGCCGCCGCAAAACCCGATGATGACAAGACCCGCGTCCTCATCCGGATACTCGACCGCCCCGGTGGCAAACGCATCGCCGCGAAAGTCACCATTACAGACAACGAAAGCGGAGAAAAACACACCGGCACCAGCAGCGACGAAACTGCGGATCTCAACAACATCCTCACCTTCCGTCTTCCCCCCGGTCACCACTGCCTCATCGAAACAACCTACGGAGGCGCACCCCTCATAGACAAACTCATCGTCGAGAAAGCGAAGGAGCAAATCATCACCATCTCCCTCGATGGGCGATAGGAGAAGACCGTGAAACACTTCGCGTTCGTGCTGTCAAAGTATGGAGCAGCGTTTAGAGCAATGCCGCATGCAATATGTTTTAATCATTCACGAGGTGGCGGACTATCCGGCTTGGAAAAAGGTCTTTGATGCGGCTGCGGGCATTCGGAAGGAGGCGGGGGAGCGGTCTTATCAAGTGCTGAAGTATCAAAATGATCCGAACCGGATTGTGCATTTCTCGGCTTGGACTTCGATTGAGGACGCGAGGCGTTTTTTTGAATCGCCGAAGCTCGTGAAGATCCGCGCGGAGGCGGGAGTGAAAGCGCCGGACTTCATTTATCTCGACCAAATCGAAGCGGGGACGCTGTGAATTGAAGAGTGGGTGAAAGCGGTTGCCGAATCCGCAGCGGGCTTTTTCCGCGTGGGGGGAATCTCATGGCGACCCTACGGGGAATCGAACCCCGGTTACTCCCGTGAAAGGGGAGTGTCCTAACCGCTAGACGATAGGGTCACTCTGAATTGAGGGCGCGGAATATGTGGAGCGTTGTCGCGCTCGGCAAGCAGTTTTCCTTGGTTGTGGTGATTTCGCGGCAGTTCTGTGCGATTTTTCTCTATGCACAGATGTTAGTGGAGCGCTGGCCGGCGAAGATGCGGGCGCGTTCGCCGGTGGTGAGTTCGCGCCACTGACCAGGCATGATGCCGCCGAGGTCGAATTCGCCGATGCGCACACGGATGAGGCGGAGTGTGGGGTGGCCGATGGCGGCGGTCATGCGGCGGACCTGGTGATTTTTGCCCTCGATCAATGAGAGGGCGAGCCAGCAGTCGGGGACGTTTTTGCGGAAGCGAATGGGCGGATTTCTCGCGGCGATGAATGGCTGCGGGTCGAGCAACCATGCGCGGCACGGGAGGGTTTTTGTTTTGCCGATGACGATGCCTTTTTCGAGTTGGTCGAGGTCGTCGCGTGTGGGGATGCGTTCGATTTGCGCCCAATAGGTGCGCGAGTGGGCGTGCTCGGGGGCGAGGAGTTTTTTGTTGAGGAAAGGTTCGTCGCTCAGCAGGAGCAGGCCCTCGCTTTCGGCATCGAGACGACCGAGCGGATACACGTCGCGCGGGAATTTGAAATCGGCGAGCGGGCGGTGAGGGGAGCCGTCGGGAGTGAATTGACTGAGGACGCCGTAGGGCTTGTTGAAGGCAATGAGCATTTAGGTGTCGAACTTCAAACGCGATTCGAGCCGCTGCGTCCAGAGCGAGATCGGCAGAGTGATGATGAGATAGCCCACGGCGAGCGGCAGGTAGCTTTCGAACGGCGCGAAGGTGAAGCTGTTCACGTTTGTGCCGGCCTGCGTGAATTCATTCAGCGCGATGATGGAGAGGAGCGAGGAGTCTTTGACGAGCGAGACGAATTGCCCAGCGAGTCCCGGTAGCACTTGGCGGATGGCCTGCGGGAAAATGACGAACCGGTATGTCTGCGTGGTCGTGAGGCCGATGGCACGTGCGCTTTCGATCTGTGAGCGGCCCACGCTTTCGATCCCGGCGCGGATGATTTCGCTAATATACGCGCCGGTGAATGTCGCGAGGATGAGCGGTCCGGCGATGTAGCGGCTTTCCATTCGTAGCACATGGCCGAAGACGTAAAAATAGAGGTAAATCTGCACGAGCAACGGAGCGCCACGCGTCAGTTCCACGTAGATGCGTGAGATGTAGCGCAGCGGGAGAAAGGACGCGCGGCGTGCAAGTGCGAAAACCAGACCGAGCACGCAACTCGCGGGCAGTGCAATCGCAGCGATGGCGAGCGTGGCGATCCAGCCATCGAAGTAAATCTGCCGGTAGCTCCACACAGCT